>DATLLN010000053.1:0-10119 GCA_035537835.1 Gaiellales bacterium | reverse complement strand
GGTTCGACGTGTCATCCGAGTTCGAGCCCGAGATCTGCGTCGCGGCGGCTCCGTGGGCGAACGCGGGCGCCTGGGATGCCTTCACCGAATCGGACGGCAGGTCGCGGGCGGACTCGATCGTCACCGGCGGCGCAGCATGGTGGCCGCTCGGCAGGACATTGCGGTGACGCTCGAACGCTGCCTGCGTGACCCCCGGCGGTGCCTGGAACGGCGCGCCGCCGGAGTACGGCCCCTGTTGAGCGGAGGGCGCCGTGCTCGCTGCGGCTACCGCCGCTGCGGCCTGACCCGGGTTTGCCCGGGTGGCCGGTGCGCCCTCGGTGGACGCGACTGACGCGCTCATCGAGTCGGCCGGCATGTCACGTGTCGACGTCAGTGCGGTGCCTCCCGACCCTCCACCCTGCCCGCCGAGCGTGGGCATGGCCTGGGCGCTGCCCGCTGCGGCGCCGGTCGTGGCCAGCACGACCGCCAGCACGGCCATCTTCTCGCGCAGGCCATGGGCCTCGGTGTCGGGGTCGCGGATTGCCCACGCCAGCGCATCGGCGTCGAAGCCGACGGAGACGTCGTCACCGGCGTTCTCCAGTATGCGCTCGAGATCCTCGCGCGTGCAGCCGATCGCCAGCGTGTGGCGGCGGGTGGTACCGCCGTTCACCTCACCGGTCTCGAGGTCGAGCAGCAGCTCGAGGCCGTCATCCGCGGAGCGGAGCGCCATCTCGATGTCATGCCGGCGCAGATCGATGGCCAGCCGCCGGTTTTCAGGCACGGCCGGCGCATCGGTGAGCGCCAAGCTCAATGTCGCCTGCTGTTCCACGGAGCCCTCCCTTGGTCGGGGCCGCCGAATGCGGTCCTCAATGCACGTGACGTTTGCAACACACCGAGATCTTCCCGCAGCACACCACGGTGCAACAATCGCTACGACATCTGCTCACGTGGCATCGCTAAGCCGGCGCGACCTCCGGCGGCAGCGAGTCGCCACGCGGAGTACCCGACAGGATCGGTGCTGATGCCTTGAAGCCGACGACAATAGGGTAGATCCCGAGCGACAGCTCCCAGAGGAACTCGGGGATGGTGGCAATGCCCTGCAGCGCCCCACTCGGCTGGTCGGCGCCGAACAGCACCGCGATGCCCGAGATGCAGATCAGCGGACCGCCGACAAGCCCGAGCATCGCCATCCGCTTGGGCACGAGCCCGGACTGGTACATCAGGTAGCCGAGCAGCAATCCGTTGCCGATCCCGACCACGAATCCCGGCCCCAGCAGGAAGGTCCAGTCCTTGAGCGCGGCGAGTGTGTAGGCCATCGCGCCCACCGTCTGGTCACCGGCCGCGGGCGGGTCCTGCTGCAGCGTCACGACCGTGAGCACGCTCAGGATGCCGACCAGGATGAACGTGCATTCGACCAGGCGAGCCGCCACGTAGCCCAGCGCGCAGACCTCGTTGACGCGCTTGAGCAGCGGGTACACGACCAGCGCGGTGCCGATGTTGGCGATGATCAGCAGTAGCTCGAGGAACGCTCCCAGGAAGATCTGGTTGTTGTCGCTCCCCGAACCGGCGATGTAGCCGGCGGGATCATCCAGGACCGGCTGGAACAGAGCCAGCGCGGGGATCGACGTGACGAAGGTGATCAGGTACAGCACCCCGAAGGTCACCGAGATCCGGCGCAACTCCTCGGGCGAAACCTGGCGGTCGTAGTTCAACGTGTCCTCCTCGGTGACGCGGCGACGGTAACAACCGCTTGCGTGAGGTACAAGCGGGCTGGGCTTTTTCACCCAAACGGCGGTCGGCGGATGTGGCAGAGGTTCCTTACCCCCTTGGCACAGCCCGTGACACCCATGTAACTGCGCCCTGCGTAGCGTCGCCCCATGCGCGAATGCGGACAGGCAACGGCCGAGTACGCCGGTATCGGCCTGGTCGTACTCGCCCTGCTGCTCGGCGCGGCCACCGTCGCCCGGGGGCAGCTCGCACAGCCGGCCGGCGACGCCGCCTACCTCGACCAGGCGCGGCGAGCCGTGCCACTGATCGTCCCCGAGCGCGGCGACGACGAGGTGCCGGTCGACTTCCGCAACTGCCGCTCCCGGTCGTGCGCCACCGGCGGGCCGCCCGTGCTGTTCGTCCACGCCGTGCACCGCAACGGGTACCTGTATCTCGAGTACTGGGAGTACCTGCCGGACTCGCGCACCGCGCACACCGGCATATCGGCGCTGGACGGCAGCCACGCGGACGACTGGGAGGGCGTCGTCGTGAAGCTGCGGTCGGATGGCGTCGTGGTCGGGGCCCGGGCATCGGCGCACCTCGGCTGGGCCGGCCGCCACCCCTGGTGGAATCTGGCGCACGACGACTGGGCGCCCTACCCGGCCACCGTCTACCGGGCGGCCGGCAGCCACGCCGGCTCGTTCGCGCCCGCCGGGGTCGACATCGCCGGCGATGCCTGGAATGGCAACGGAGCGTCGGCGGTCGCGAAACTGCTCCCGGCCGACCAGGCCGCCCGGGCCGGCACGCGGTTCGACCCGGGCGCCACAGCCCCCTGGGACAAGGATGTCTGGAGCGATCCCGAGGCGGTCACCACCGGTCGGCCCGGGAGCCGCGCCGAGCTCGCCAGGTACGCCCGATGGTGGGCCACGGTGTGCCTGATCTGCCCCGGACGCTAGTCACCTTCAAGCTCTCGGCACCTCCCGCCGATAAGAGGGACGCGATGCCCCGTACCTCGAAGGAGCTCCTCAACCTCGCCCTCGATCTCCTCCCCGAAATGCCGGGCACGGTCGAGGTCTACGCCCAGGACGGCGGGGTCTTCAACCTGATGCTGGCCGCCATCGAGGGCGACATGATCTACGCCTACGGCGACCGCAACCACGTCCGCGACGGGCTGACGCTGACCTGGCAGCAGCGCAACCAGGAGGGCGACGGGCACAACGTCCGGTTCACCATCCAGCGCACCTTCTTCCAGTCCGGCGCCGAGCTGCTGCTGCACCTGTACGTCAGCTCGATCGAGGATCACTTCGCTAGCCGCAGCGCGCCGCGCGCCCGGGTCTCGGTGCCCGCGTACCTGCAGGTGCTCTACGGCCGCGAGATCGCCCCCGGCGAGCAGCTCGACATCCGGCTGGCCGACGTCTCGCGCACGGGCGTCTCCTTCATCACCAACCGCACGTTCCAGGCCGGCGACAAGGTCGAGATCTCGGCCGAGCTGCCGCAGCGGCTGGTGCGGTTGGAGGCCCGGGTGGTCACGCAGATCCCCGCCATCTACGGCCGCAACCGCGTCGGCTGCGAGATCACCGACATGCTCGAGGCCGACCGCCACTGGATCGGCGAGCTGGCTCGCGTCACCAGGGAGCAGGGCTCCGAGGACGACCGCCGGCCGGAAGTGGTCGAGCGGCTCGAGGCCGCGCGCGACTCGACCACCGCCGAGAACCAGCCCCAGCGCCCCGCCCGGCGCTATCCGTTCGCCTAGTCCGGACTCAGGGCGACGGCCGTACCGACGCCAGTGCGGCGGAGGTCAGGTCGTCCAGCGTGCCGATCGCGGCCCAGGCGGCGGACTCGCCGCAGCCGGGACAGCGCGTCGGCTCGATCGGGAAGTGGTCGGGCTCGGCCAGCTCGCGGCGGATCAGCCTGGTTTCGACGTCGAATGGGGCCTCGCCCGTGGAGGCGGCGATCAGCGTCGCCTCGCGGTGCATCTCGGCCGCGTCATACCCGATCGCGATCCGGTGGCCGCAGTAGCCACACAGCGCCATCCGCTGCTCGTGCACGGGAGGCGGCGTCTCCGCGCGATCGGCCAGCTTCGCGCCGTACCAGATGGCCCAGAGCACCAGCGCCAGCGGCAGCTTCAGCACCACCGCCAGCAGGATCACCGTCCAGAACTCGGCATGACTCAGCACGGACCAACAGAGTATCGCGGATCCAGGCCTATAGGCCGGGCGCCGGCCCGCCGATTATGGGGACGACCCCATGTCGAATGACCGACGCGTAGAGCTTGTCTCCCTCGCGCTGGGCGTGCTGCCCGAGCTGCCCAGTGTCGTCGATGTGCTGTCCGAAGGCGGTGGATCCTACGAGCTGCGGCTGAGCCACCGGGAGAGCGACCTGCTGCACGGGTTCTGCGCCGCCCAGGCGGCGCATCCGCGGCTGCACCTGCTGGCGCGGGTGTTCGACGCTGCGCGCGGCCGCTACGAGATCGAGTTCGAGGTCGAGGAGTCGTTCTTCCACACCGGCTCTGAGTCGCTGGTGCACCTGACGGTGTCGAACGTCCGCCACCGCAAGGCCCGCCGCGCTTCACCGCGGGTGGGCGTGTCGGTCAAGCTGGACGCCCGCGTGCGCTACTGCCGGACGATGCCCCGCGACGCGCAGGTCGAGGTGCGGCTGATCGACGTCTCGGCGACCGGCCTGGCCTTCGTCACCCAGCGCGAGCTGTCCGCCGGGGACATGTTCCAGCTCAGCTTCCCGCTGGCCGGCGAGCTGATGGAGATCGAGACCCGCGTCGTCCGGCTCGATCCCGCGCCGTACGGCCGCTACCGCGCCGGCTGCGAGATCACCGAGATCTCCGACGCCCACCGGCGCGCGATCAGCCGGCTGGCCGAGGGCGCCGAGGAGGCCGGATCGGTTGCGGAGCGCCGTCCCGAGCACACGGAGGCCCTCTCCGAGGCACGGCAGAATCGCGCCTTCGGGTGATGCCGCAACGCCTCCGGCGTGCCGATCAGAACTAGCACATGTGCGCAGTCGCGCACACGGCTACCGGTGTTTTCGTAGGGGGGTCTACGTGTTCCGCTCGTTCCGAGGAGAGCGTGGCAGCGTCACCAGTGAGGTGACGTTCGGTGCGGTCTGCATTGGGATCCTGGTGCTGGGCGGTCTGTGGGTCGTGGCGCAGCTCGAGGGCGTCTCGTTCCAGGTGCTCCTGCAGCAGATCCGCGACGGTCACTAGCACGATCGACGCATCGCAATCCCGCTAGGCTCTGCGGGATGATCTTTCGCCGCCTGCTCGGCTTTCTCCGGCCGTATCGCGGGCAGGTCGTCGCGTCGGTGCTGCTGGCGCTCGCGTCCCAGATCTGCGCGCTCGCGATCCCCTATCTGACCGGCCGCTCGATCGATGCGGCGACGGACGGGGATCGCACGCTGCTGCTCGAGCTGGCGGCGCTGATCGTGGCGATGGGCGCGCTCAAGGGCGTGCTCATGTTCTTCCGCCGCTGGCTCGCCGGCCGGCTGTCGCTGGCCGTCGAGTTCGACCTGCGAAACCGCATGTACACCCACCTGCAGCGGCTGTCCTACGGGTTCTTCGACCGCCACCAGACCGGCCAGCTGATGTCCCGCGCGACCGTCGACCTGCAGGCGGTGCGGTTCTTCCTCGGCTACGGCCTGATCTTCTTCAGCCAGCACGTGCTGACGGTGGTGATCGTGCTGATCGCGCTCTCGCTGCTGAATGTCGAGCTGATGCTGATCGCGATCGCCATCGCGCCGGTGCTGATGGTGATGGCCTACCGGTACTCGCGGATCAGCCACCCCATCCTCAAGGAGGTGCAGCAGCGGGTCGCCGACGTGACCACGCAGGCCGAGGAGAACGTGGTCGGCGTGCGGGTGGTCAAGGCGTTCGCCCAGGAGCAGCACGAGACCACCCGCTTCCGTGGCTGCTCCGAGCGGATCTTCCGGCAGGGCATCAGGGCAGCCCGGCTGCAGGCCCGCTACGTGCCGGCGATGTCGGCCCTCCCAAGCCTGGCGATCGCCGGTGTGCTGCTGGTCGGCGGCCACCAGGTGATCCAGGGCGACCTGACGCTGGGCGACTTCTTCGCGGTCAACGCCTACCTGCTGCTGCTGGTGATGCCGCTGCGGATGATCGGCATGTGGGTCGGCCAGTACCAGCGGGCGATGGCGTCCGGCGAGCGGATCTTCGAGGTGCTGGACGAGGAGCGCGACATCGTCGAGCAGCCGGACGCCCGCCCGCTGCCCGACGGGCCGGGGCTGGTGCGGTTCGACGACGTCTCGTTCTCCTACGAGGAGGGCCGTACGGCCCGACCGGCTGCGGCAAGACAACGCTGACCGCCCTCATCCCCCGGTTCTACGACGTCGACCGCGGCCGGGTGATGGTCGACGGCCTGGACGTGCGAAATGCCAAGCTGGACTCGCTGCGATCCGCGATCGGCATCGTCGGCCAGGACACCTTCCTGTTCTCGACGACGGTCGCCGAGAACATCGCCTACGGGCGGCCGGAGGCGACGCCCGAGCAGATCTGCGACGCGGCGGTGCGCGCCCAGGCGCACGAGTTCATCATGGACCTGCCCGACGGCTACGACACGCGGATCGGCGAGCGCGGCCTGTCGCTGTCGGGCGGCCAGCGCCAGCGGATCGCGATCGCCCGCGCGCTGCTGATGGACCCGCGGATCCTCATCCTGGACGACGCCACGGCGTCGGTCGACGCCTCGACGGAGGCCAAGATCACGCTGGCGATGCGCGAGGTGATGCGCGGCCGGACGACGCTGATCATCGCCCACCGGCTGTCCACCATCTCGCTGGCCGAGGAGGTCGTGGTGCTCGAGCAGGGGCGGATCGTCGCCCGCGGCCAGCACGCGCTGCTGATGGACAAGAGCCCGGTCTACCGCCAGATCTACGAGCACGGGCTGGTCGACCGCACGTTCGTGCAGCTCGACCCGGACGGCGCCCCGATCGAGAAGGAGGCCGGATGAGGGCCACCAGCTTCGGCAGCCACGTCGGCCGGCTGGGCCACGCCGGCAGCGGCCTGGGCTGGCGGGCCACCGTCCGCCGGGTGACCAGCCTGATCGGCTACACGCGTCCGTACGCGGGCCGGGCGATCCTGGCGATGATCGCCCTGCTGCTCAGCACCGCTGCGACGATCGGCGGCCCGCTGGTCGCCAAGCAGGCGATCGACGAGGGCATCGTCCCCGGCGATGAGAGCTCGCTGCAGATGTGGGTGGTCGTGTTCCTGGTCGTCGCCGGGGTCGGCTGGGCGGCGTCTGCGGCCCAGAGCTACCTGACCAGCTGGGTCGGCGAGCGGATCCTCACCGACCTCCGCGTCGACCTGTTCGAGCACGTCCAGCGGCTCGACCTGGGCTTCTTCGAGCGCACCCGCGCCGGCGTCGTCATCTCGCGCCTGACCAACGACGTCGAGGCGCTGGAGACGCTGGTCACGGACGGCCCCACCACGCTGCTCCAGAACACCATCACGCTGATCGGCTCCGCGCTGGTGCTGCTCTACCTGGACTGGCAGTTGGCGCTGGCCACGCTGACCGTGTTCCCGGGGATGGCGATCGCCACGGCGCTGTTCCGCCGGTACTCGTCGCGCGCCTACCGGCGCACCCGGGAGCGGCTGGCCGAGGTGACCGCCTCGCTGCAGGAGGACATCTCGGGCGTCCGCGTCGTCCAGGCGTTCCGCCGCGAGCGGGCGAACGAGCGGCGGTTCCACGAGGTCAACGGCGCCTATCGCGAGGCCAACGTGCAGACGGTCAACGTCAGCGCCGTCTACTTCCCGGTCGTCGACCTGCTGTCCGCCACGGCCATGGCGGTTGTGCTCGGGTACGGCGGCGTGTTGGTGATCGACGGCCAGATCACGACCGGCGACCTGTTCGTGTTCATCGGACTGCTCTCGTACTTCTTCGAGCCGGTCCAGCAGCTGTCCCAGTTCTACCAGACCTTCCTGGCGGGCACGGCGGCGCTGGACAAGATCTTCGACGTGCTGGACACGGATCCCCGGCTGACCGACCGGCCGGACGCGGAGGAGCTGCCGCAGATCACGGGGCGGGTCGAGTTCGACGGCGTCCGTTTCGCCTACCGCGAGGGCGGCGCCGAGGTGCTGCACGGCATCTCGTTCGCCGTCCAGCCGGGCCAAACGGTGGCGCTGGTCGGCCACACCGGCGCCGGCAAGTCGACCATCGTCCAGCTGCTGGCCCGGTTCTACGACCCGACCGGCGGCCGCGTGCTGGTCGACGGCCACGACCTGCGGGACGTGACCATGACCTCGCTGCACCGCCAGCTGGGGATGGTGCCGCAGGAGGGATTCCTGTTCGCCCGCAGCGTTGCAGAGAACATCGCCTTCGGCCGACCGGACGCAAGCCGCGAGGAGGTCGAGGCCGCGGCCCGCGCGGTGGGCGCGCACGAGTTCATTGAGGCCCTGCCCGAGGGCTACGACACCTCGATCGCCGAGCGCGGTGCGCGGCTGTCGATCGGCCAACGCCAGCTCGTCGCGTTCGCCCGCGCACTGCTGGCCAACCCGCGGCTGCTGATCCTGGACGAGGCGACGTCGAGCGTCGACATCCCGACCGAGGCGCGGATCGAGCACGCGCTGGAGACGCTGCTCGCCGACCGCACAGCGTTCGTCGTTGCACATCGACTGTCGACGATCCGCCGCGCCGACGTGATCGTCGTGCTCGAGCACGGCGAGATCATCGAGTCCGGCACGCACGAGCAGCTGATCGCGGCGAGGGGCCGGTATTTCGCCCTGTACGACGACTGGGTCGACGCGGTCGCGTAGCCGAGCCTCAAGAAATCCCCGCAAATGCACGATATCAAGGAAGTGCGGGGGCTGAGACGTGGGATCTGCGCGAGCGCCGTCGCGCTGTGCTGGCTCGTTGGCGCGGGCGCCGCCCAGGCGTCCGCGCCGCCGACCGACGTCTCGACGTCCTTCTGGGCGCGCGGCCAGGTGATGTGGGCGGTCGGCAGCGGCTGGATGAACAACCGCGTCGGCACCACGTTCTCGCCGGGCTACCCGGCGACCCGCCAGGCCGCCGCGCGGGTGCTCGCCAACCTCGCCTTCAAGCAGAACGGCACGCCGGTGTCCGCGACGCCCTACCAGCAGGCGGTCGCCGCCGGCTGGATCCCCGCCGGCACCGGCGGCACAGGACAGATCACGCAGCTCGAGTTCGACCGCGGCGTGGTTGCCGTGCTCGGGCTCCGCGGCAGCGTCACGCAGCTGAACGGCCTCCGCGCTGCGGACGGCTGGCACCCGTTCGTGCCCAACGGCTTCGGCACCGAGCAGATGGTCAAGGCGATCGGCGGGCGGATCAACGCACCCTGGCCGGCGGACGCCTGGGAGACCTGGCCGGGGACCCCGCTCAAGCGGGCGAGCCTGGCGGCCGAGGCCTACCAGCTCGCCCACCTGCCGTCCTGGTGGCGGTCGAGCGTGACCGGACTGCTCGCCGCCCGCACGGCGATGCCGGCGTACTCGCCGCTGCAGAAGGCGGTGATCGGGATGGCGTTCCGCTATGCCAACGCCCCGTACGTGTGGGGCGGCACCTCGCCCGACCCGCAGTCGCTGTTCGGCTACAACGTCCCCGGCGGGTTCGACTGCTCGGGCTACGTCTGGTGGGTGCTGAAGCTGCACACCTACACGCCGGCCGGCCAGTCGCCGTGGAGCGGCAACGCGACGATCACCGCGCGCACCACCTACGACATGGCCCGCGCGCTGCCCGTCAGCAAGCGCGTCCCCCGCTCCCAGCTGCGGCCCGGTGACGTGGTCTTCTGGAGCTCGGCCCCGAACGGCGTCAACACCGCCTACGGCACCGTCTACCACGCCGGTATCTACCTGGGCAACGGCTGGGCGATAAACAGCCACGGCGACGGCGACGGCGTCACGGTCAACTCGATGGCGTCCGGCTGGTTCCACGACGCCTTCGGCTTCGGCTGGCACGTGCTCCCCGCCGGGCGCTGATAGCCTCCGCCTCGATGGAGGCCGAGTCGCAGGCACCCGAGCCCGAGCAGCTCCCCGCAGGGTCGGAGCCGGCTCCGGGCACCCCGGTCAGCGTGCGCGCCGAGCGCGGCGCCCGGATGACGCCGGCCGAGGCCGTGCGCGACATGCGGATCAACCTGCCGGCCCGCGGCAACCGCAAGCTGCGCGACCTGATCGAACGGGTGAACCGTGACGAGTCGCTGAAGGCGCTGTGGCACGCCGCCAACGTCAATGCCGTGACCCGGCTGCAGATCAACGACCACTCGTGGGTGCACATCCAGATCGTCACCAACATCGGGCTGAAGCTGCTGCGCGAGCTGCGCCGCGCCGGCGTCGAGCCGGGGATGGTCACCGACTACGGGATGGAGTTTGAGGACGCCGAAGTAGTTACGGTGCTCGGCTGCCTGACGCACTGCCTGGGGATGGCCATCCACCGCTCCAACCACGAGGAGATGAGCCTGTTCCTGGCG
>DATLLN010000052.1:0-2679 GCA_035537835.1 Gaiellales bacterium | reverse complement strand
GGCGAGGTAGCGCGGGTCGGCGTTGACGTCGTCGACGATCTCCGTGCGACCGCTCGCCGCCGCGGCGCCGCACACGCCCTGGCCGACCGGGATCCGGACGTGCTCGGTCGCCGCAGGGCCGCGCCAGGGGCCGAGCACAAGGTCGTTCTCCTCGACGAAGTAGATGCCCACCCATGAGTAGTGCTCGAGCCGGTCGTGGAGCACGTCGACCGTCTGGCGGACGATCTCGTCCACCTCGGACTCGCGGTCGATGATCGCCGCGATCTCGGCCAGCGCGGCCGTGTAGACGTCGCTCACGCCGACTCCAGCTCGTGCTCGAACCGCTCGACGGCCGAGCGCACGCCGGGATCGACCGGCATCGGCCGCCGATTCGCCAGGTCGACCTGCACCATTGTCTGCCGAGCCGAGACCAGATGCTGCCCGGTCGCGGCGTTGTCCGCCTCGAACTCCCAGACCATGCTGCTGGTACCCATCCGGGCGACGCGGACGAACACGTCCAGCAGGTCGTCGAAGCGGGCCGGCGCGTGGTACTCGACGTGCTGCGCGCGCATCACCAGCTCCGGATCGTGCGGCTCGTGCTCCAGCAGGCCGAGGTTGCGCAGGTACTCGACCCGGGCGCGGTCGAAGTACGGCATGTACCGGCCGTAGTAGACGATGCCCTGCGCGTCCGTCTCGTCGAACCCGACCCGTGTGCTGTATGAGAAGCGGAAGGGCGGGCGGCGGTCGTCGAGGGGCGTCACGAGCGGATCACCGAGAGCACCTCGTCGCGCCGGCGCTCCATCGCCTCCTCGGACAGCGCCTCGAGGTTCAGCCGCAGCAGCGGCTCGGTGTTGGACGGCCGCACGTTGAAGTGCCAGTCGGCGAACTCGAACGAGATGCCGTCCAGGTGGGAGACGGTCGCGTCGGGGCCGAACCGCTCCTTCAGCTCCTGGAGCTTGAGCGGGACGTCCTTGACGGTCGAGTTGATCTCGCCCGAGATGAAGTAGCGCTCGCGGAAGGGCGCCAGCAGCTCGGAGAGCTTGCGGCCGCGCTGCGAGATCAGCTCCAGCAGCACCAGCGCGGGGACGATGCCGGTGTCGCAGTAGTAGAAGTCGCGGAAGTAGTAGTGGCCGGACACCTCGCCGGCGAAGACCGCGTCCTCCTTGCGCATCCGCGCCTTGATGAACGCATGCCCGACCCGGTTCTCGAGCGGCGTGCCGCCCGCCCGCAGCACCGTGTCGCGCACCGCCCAGGACGCGCGCAGGTCGTAGATGATCTTGGCGCCCGGGTTCTTCTCGAGCATCGACTCCGCCAGCAGGGCGGTGATCAGGTCGCCGGGCACGAACTCGCCCGTGTCGTCGACGAAGAAGCAGCGGTCGGCGTCGCCGTCCCAGGCGATGCCCAGGTCGGCCGACTCGCTGCGCACCTTGCCGACGATGAACTCGCGGTTCTCCTCGAGCAGCGGGTTCGGCTCGTGGTCGGGGAAGCTGCCGTCCGGGTCCATGAAACAGGGCACGGCGTCGATCGGCAGCCGACCGAGCAGCGGCTCGACCATGGGCCCCGCCATGCCGTTGGCCCCGTCCAGCACGACCCTCATGTTGCCCACCGCGCCGGGGTCGATGAACGACAGCGCCTTGTCCGCGAAGCCCGCGAGGACGTCCCGCTCGCTGCGCTCGCCGTGCCGCTTCGGCTCCGGCAGCGGACCGTCGACGGCCAGCCGCTTGACGTCGCCGAGGCCGGTGTCGCCTCCCACCGGCTGCGCCCCCCGGCGCACCATCTTCACCCCGTTGTACTGCTTGGGGTTGTGGGACGCGGTCACCTGGACCCCGCCCTCGTAGCCGTATTCGCCGACGGCGAAGTAGAGCATCTCGGTGCCGGTCTGGCCCAGCAGCACGACGTCCGCGCCCTGCTCCTGGGCGCCGGTCGCCATGGCTTCGGCCAGATCGGGCGACGACAGCCGCATGTCGCGGCCGATCGCCATCACGCGCGGCTCGAAGGCTGCGACGTATGCCCGGCCCACGCGATGCGCGCCGTCGGCGTCGAGTTCATCGGGCACAATGCCCCTGACGTCGTAGGCCTTGAACACGGACGGGGCGAGCATCCGCGAGAGCATAGAGCAGGTCGAGTTGCGCCCGGCGCGGGTCGCCGACGCCGCGGACATGGCCGCGCTGCTCGTCTCGCAGCGCAGCTTCATGGCCCCGTTCGACCCGCCCCGCGGCGAGGAGTTCTACACGGTCGAGGGGCAGCGCCGGGAGTTCGAGCAGCTCGAGCTGGCGGCGCTCGCGGGCACCCGCCAGCGCTTCCTGATCCACGACGCCGGCGCGCTGGTCGGCTGGGTGTCCGTGACGAACGTCGTCCGCGGCCCGTTCCGCAGCGCCAACCTGGGCTACGCCGTGGCGCGCGAGGTGAACGGCCGGGGCATCGCCACGCACGCGGTCGGCGAGGTGTGCCGCTGGGCGTTCGGCGAGGCCGGCCTGCACCGCCTGGAGGCGGGCACGCTGCTCGACAACCATGCCTCGCAGAAGGTTCTCGCAAAGAACGGCTTCGAGCGGATCGGCATCGCCCGCCGCTACCTGCTGATCAACGGGGACTGGCGCGACCACCTCCTGTTCCAGCGGGTGGCCGACGGGTGAGCGTCACCCTGCGGCCGATGGACGCGGCCGACTACGAGGAGTTCGTCCGCGAGGCGGTCGACGGCTA
>DATLLN010000051.1:0-2760 GCA_035537835.1 Gaiellales bacterium | reverse complement strand
GGCCACCGCGCAGGGGCTGGCCGACCGCGCAGCGCTGGCGATCGACACCGCCCGGCTATACCGCGCCCAGATCGAGATCGCCACCACGCTGCAGCGCAGCCTGCTGCCCGAGCGGCTGCCCGAGATCCCGTCCGTCGAGATCGGCGCGCGCTACATGCCCGCCAGCCAGGCGGTCGAGGTGGGCGGCGACTTCTACGACGTGTGGCTGATGGATGACGGGTCCTTCGGCGCGGCCATCGGCGACGTGTCGGGCAAGGGCGCGCCCGCCGCGTCGATGACTGCACTCGCCCGCCACACGCTGCGGGTGGCGTCGCTGCACGAGCCCACGCCGAGCCGGGTGCTGAGCGTGCTGAACTCGGAGATGCTGCGCCACGGCGACCAGGAGATGTTCTGCACGACCGCCTACGCCCACGCCCGACCGGCCGCCGACGGCGGGCTCGACCTGCGGCTCTCGCGCGGCGGGCACCCGCCGGGCATCGTGCGCCGCACCAGCGGCGCGATTGAGGAAGTCGGCAGTATCGGCACGCTGCTCGGCGTCCGCGACGAGGTCATGCTGACCGACGACGCGATCCACCTGGCGCCCGGCGACGCGCTGGTGCTCTACACCGACGGCGTGACGGAGCGGCGCGACGGCTCCGGCATGCTGGGCGAGGACGGGCTCGCCGCCGCCCTGGGGGCCGCTCCGCCGGCCGCGTCTGCGGAGGACCTGTGCGCGGTGATCGAGCAGACCATCCACGCCTTTTCGGCTGATCCGCCGCAGGACGACGTCGCGATCGTCGTCATCCGCCCGGTCTGACGACGGAGCCCCGTGCTACCCTCGCCGGGGAGCGGGAGGTCGATGACCACAGCGCACAGGCTCCGACACCAGGCGTTCTACTACTCCTCGGACGGCCAGCTCCTCGACACCGTCACGCGTTTCGTCGAGGAGGGACTCGAGGAGGGCGAGCCTGCCATGGTGGCCCTTCCCGAGCCGAGCCTGCGTCGACTGCGTTTCCGGCTCCTCGAGCGCGAGGCGACCGCCTGGCTGGTCGACATGCGCGAGGTGGGCCGCAACCCGGCCTGCATCATCTCGGCCATCCAGGATTTCGTCGACGCGCACCCGGGGCGGCGCACGCGGATGGTCGGTGAGCCGATCTGGCGGGGACGGACGCCGCGCGAGACGGCGGAGGCGACGCGGCACGAGGCGCTGATCAACCTGGCGTTCGCGGACGCCGAGGTGAGCATCCTCTGCCCTTACGACGCCGCCCTCGACGGCCGCGCGATCGCGTGCTCCCACCGCACCCACCCGGAGCTCATCCGCGACGGTGCCTGCTCGGGCAACCCCGAGTACGCCGTCGGCGAGCTGGCGGCGCTCGACGCCGATCCGCTGCCGCATCCGCCCGATGCCGCCGCGACGCTCTCGCCGGCCGGCGATCTCGGCGAGCTGCGGCGGTGGCTGCACCCGCAGTTCGAGGCCGCCGGTCTGATCGGGGATCGCGCGGACGATCTGACGGTCGCCGTCAACGAGGCGGCCGGCAACGCGATCCTGCACGGCGGTGGCCCGGCGAACGTGCGGGTGTGGCGCGAGCCCGGCCGGATCGTCTGCGAGGTCGCCGACGCTGGGCGGATCGACGACCCGCTCGCCGGCCGGCAGCGACCGCCGGCGGAGTCGGCCAACGGCCGCGGTCTGTGGCTCGCCAACCAGCTGTGCGATCTCACCGAACTGCGCTCCGGCGCGAGTGGCACGGTGCTGCGGCTGCACATGACGTTGCCCGGCTGATCGCACTCGGTCGGGACTAGCCGGCGATGCCGGCGGCCTCGAGCGCGGCGCCGAATGACCCGTACGTCTCGATCAGCTCGTCGGCCGGCGTCCACTCCGGATGCTGCTCGCAGAACTCGCGGTACTCCGCCTCCGTCAGCTGGCCCTGGGTGCCGGCCGCCGCGGCGAGCAGGCCAGCCGTCGGCGCGGCCGGGTCGCTGCCCTTGGTGATCCGCAGGTCCTGGCTGGTCGCGGGGAAGACGGCGTCAGCGGACGTGTCGCGGAACTCCGCGATGTTGGAGACGTCGCGATCCTGGCGGGGGCCGTCCGGCGGCGGCATGTCCGGCTGGTGCTCCGTCGCCCGGTTCCGCCGCTCATGCACCTCGTCGCGCGCCGTTGCCGGCGCGTCCGGCCCGGTCGCCGGATGGTGCGCGTCGGCCGGGCCCGTGGGATCGTCGGGGACGTTCTCGGACATGGTCAGCCGGGGAGCTCGGTCACCAGGGAACTCACCAGCGCCGGTAGACGACGATCCCCACGACGGCCGCGACGGCCGCGGCCGCGGCGGCGCCGACGATCGCCGCAGTGCGGATCCCGCGCCGCGGGTCGAGCCGCCCCGAGAGTTGCCCGATCGACCGGGCCAGCTGCTCGCGCGTCACTTCGATGTCCCGTTCGATGTCGGCTTGCTCTCGTGTGCCAGCCATCGCGCGTCCTCCTTGATCGGTTCCAGCACCTCCGGGGCGGTGGCGGTTGCCGCCCGCACCCGGGCCCGTCCGAGCAGCAACAGCAGCACGGCCAGCACCACGGCGATCGCCATGACGATCAGAGCCGCGGTCCAGGCCGGCATCGCCGTTGCCAGTCCCAGCACCGCCGCAGCCGTGGCCGTACCCAACGCGACCAACAAGAACACCACGCCGGCCGCGATCAGCGACGCACCCGTCGCGGCGCGGGCGGCTGCCCGCTGGAACGCGGCGCGCGCCCGCTCGATCTCGAGCTTCACAAGGCGCTCCGTGAGCGTCCGGGTG
>DATLLN010000050.1:0-6293 GCA_035537835.1 Gaiellales bacterium | reverse complement strand
GGCTACAGCGCCGCGCGCCTGGCCGAGCTCGGCGGCATGTTGCGCAAGCTGGAAACGGATGACTCGCCGTTCGCCGACGCCCGGCCGGTCCCGCGCGGCGCTCACTGGGTGCGCCCCAAGCTGGTCGCGCAGATCGGGTTCGCCGAGTGGACGACGGAGGGACGGCTGCGGCAGGCCCGTTTCCTCGGCATGCGCGACGACAAGCGCCCGGCGGAGGTCGTCCGGGAGCGCCCGACGTCGGGCTGAGGCGGCCGGCCGGACCGACTACAGCGCGCGGATGGCCGTCGCGACCTCGCTCAGATCATCGTTCAGCTGATGATCGCGTCCGGGCAACCGGTGCATCCGCGCTTGCGGGATGGCCCGGGAGTAGAGGTCGGCGTGCAGGGGCGGCGCGGTCTCGTCGTCGAGGCCATGGAAGACGTACACCAGCGTGCCGTGCGGCAGATGCGCGCCGAGGTCGCCGGAAAGCTCGAACTGATCGCCGGGCCAGCCACCCTCACCGACGAACGGTGCGGCGACCAGCACGATCGCCGCGAGCTCCAGCTCCGGCGGCTGCTCGGCGATCGCATGGATCAGGATCGTCCCGCCCACCGAATGGCCGACCACCACCGCACGGTCGTCCAGTTCCGCCATCTCGCGCCGGATGGCCGCACTCCAACTCGCGACGCGCGGGTCGGCCTCGGCCGGCATGCGCGGATAGCGCACCTCGTACTTGACTCCGAGCGCCCGATGCAGATCGTCGACCAGCCTGACGTCCCACTCATCATGGGCGCCCGCTCCGCCGCCCTGGATGAACAGCACCTGGCGCCTACTCCGGGACATGGACGACCATCATGGCCTCGTTCTCGTAGCCTTCCAGATCGTCGGCGATCCAGCGCTCGCCGGGCCGAAGCTTGTGGAACCGCACCGTGCACGAGTCCCCCAGCCCGATGATGAGCACGAACACCTCGCCGGGGTAGCCGCGCTCCAGCCGGCCGGCCAGCTCCGTCGCGTAGCGTCCCGCCTGCACCAGGACCATCGGGTCGGCAGCGGGAAGCCCGAGTTCATCGTCGAGGTGGACGTGGTTGATGAACGCCTCGAACCCCGTGGCATCGGGATAGGACTCGATGGGTGCGGCCGCCACAGAGTCGGCGTCGTAGGCCAGCACGACACATGCGCCGAGGTCGACGAAGCCGTCGGCCAGGATCGCCGCCAGCCGGGGATCAAACGCGAGGCCGTCAGCGGGTGCTCCGATCGACGGCGGCCCGAGCGCCGCCATCCGCGCGTTCATCCGCACCGCATCAGCCACCGGTCCGCCCCATCCATGCAGCGTATCTCCGGCCGGCACCGGCTCAGCCGACCGGTCGGTACGCCATCCACTCGCGGTCGATCTCGAGCCCGAGCCGCTGGTAGAGCCGAAGCGCGTCCGGGTTCGCCGCGGAGACGCCGAGCCCGATCTGGGTGGCCCCGGCACTCAGCCGCCGTTGGAACGCCTCGGTCAGCAGCGCGCTGCCGATTCCTCGCCCCTGCTGGTCGCGCGCCACCGCGACCTGCGACACCCATCCCATGCCGTCCGAGAACGTCTTGCCGAGCGCCACGCCAACCAGCCGTTCCGTCCGCCAGGCCAGCACCTGCTGCTCCGACTCCGTCCCGGCCACGAACAGCCGGTGCCACTGATCGAACTCGCGCCGGCCCTGTCCGGGGACATCGGTCCAGCCCGACTCGTCGTAGATCACGCGGTACACGGCGCTCGCGTGATCGCCCATCGGAGTCGTGGTGTCGTCCTCTGGCCAGTGGGCCGGAGGGAGCGGAGACGCTCCGCGGAGGAGTTCGAACTGCGAGCGGACGTACTCCCACCCGTGCCGTCCAAGCGCGGCGCGCAACGGCTCATCGCGTTCTAGTGCCTCCAGGTGGATCGCCCCGCCGCGGGCGAGCCAGGTCAGCAGCTGGTCGTACGCCGGCGCCGCCTCGGCGTCGGGGTGAACGAGCAGAGTCGTGTCATCCGACCGCCACCACGCCGCGGCGACCATCCGGTCGCCGTCCAGCAGCACGCGACCCTGCCCCGCCGATCGAAGCGCGCCGGCCAGCGACTCACGCACCTCCGCCTCGTCGTGCTCGACCGCCCCGAACCAGCGCAGGTCCCAGGCCTGCTGCAGCCCGATGATGTCGGGCACGTCCGCCTCAGCTATCGACCGCGCCCGAAACGCCATGCGGCGAGGATAACCATGCGTCGACGGGGCATCCGGAAAGAGCGGAGCGATCCCCCGCCCGGCCGGGCGGAGGATCGCTCGGAAAACGCCTATCAGCTACATCGACGAAGAGACGCTCGCAAGAACGTCTGAGATCGTGCCGGACAGCAGTGTCAGCGCGGCGACGACGGCGACGACGATCACGCCGAGCACGACGGCGTACTCAGCCATCGTCTGGCCGCTTTCGTCGTGGCTCTCGGCGAACGTTTCGGTCGGGGACTCGATCAAGGGGATTCACCTCCTCTGGAGGCTTAAGGAGCCTCGGTACTCAGCATCGGCCACACCTGCCCGGTTCGCCATACCCCGGCGGGGGGCTCCGACCCCTGATCGGGGGAGTCCGGGAGTCGACCGGGACTGCCCTAAGATCGGGCGATGAGCGCGGCTCAGAATCCGATCGGATCCGCGGCGCTCCCACGGCTGAGGGCGGCTGCGGTGGTGGGCGCCCCGCTCGCGCTGCTCGCCCTGCTGCTGCTGGCGCCCTCCGCGGACGCCGGCTGGGAGAACCACCCGGCCCACTTCTGGCTCGTCCTGCTGACCGCGGCGGTGTGTGTCGGGCTGGGCGCGATGGTCGGCACCGCCGCCCAGCGCCGTCGCGACTCGCGCACCGTGCTCGTCGCGCTGGCCTGCAGCACCGCCGCGGGCTTCCTGGGGCTCCATGCGCTCGCAACGCCCGGCGTCCTGCTGGGGCCCAACGCCGGATTCGAACTCGCCACGCCCGTCGGCCTCGCGTCGGCGGGCCTGATCGCCGCGATCTCGGTCGTCGAGTTCGGGCCGCCAGCTGCTCACCGGATCGCCGCCCGCGCCGGGTGGCTGCTGACCGCAGTCGTGGCGGCGATGGCGGGCTGGGCACTGATCTCCCTCGCCGAGCTGCCACCGCTCGACGGCCCCCTGGGACCGGATCAGCTCGACGGCTGGCAGGTCTCGCTGGCCGTGATCGGCGTGATCGGCTACTCGGCCGCCGCGGTGGGATACGCCCGGCTGTACCGCCGGCGCCGTGCGGCCTTCCCGCTGTTCGTGGCGCTGGCCTTCGCGCTGCTCGCCGAGGCGATGGTCGTGATCGCGTTCGCGCGCAGCTGGAAAGTCTCGTGGTGGGAGTGGCACATCCTGATGGGGATCGCGTTCGCGGTGATCGCCCTCGCCGCGCGACGCGAATGGCATCAGGAGCGATTCAGCTCCCTGTATCTCGACGACACGGTCGGCGGCTCGCAGGACGTCAGCGTCCTGCTCGGTGATCTCGCCGGCTTCACGAGCTACTCGGAGCGACACGACCCCACCGACGTGGCGCTGATGCTGAACACCTACTTCGGACGGCTGATCCCGCTGATCCGCGAATCGGGTGGCGAGGTCGACAAGCTGATCGGCGACGCGATCCTGTCCGTGTACAACCTGCACGGCGACCAGCCGGATCACCCGGCGCGAGCCTCCCGGGCCGGCCTCCGGCTTCAGTCCGCCGCGGCGGAGCTGCTGGTCGAGCACCCCGACTGGCCACAGCTGCGCGTGGGTGTGAACACGGGACACGTCTACGTCGGGCTGCTCGGCGCCGACCGTGGCCACCGAACGCACGGCGTGATCGGCGACGCGGTCAACCTCGCGGCCCGTCTCGAGTCGGTCGCCCACCCGGGCCAGGTGGTGATCGGCGAGGAGACCGCCCGGCGATTGCCGGCGGGGAGCGTGCTTGACCGGCTGCCCGATCAGGCACTCAAGGGCAAGACCGGACCGATCCAAGCGCACCGGCTCATGGATCTACCTGGGTCTCCGTAGTGACGTCGATCGCGACGCTGATGGGATACTGCGCCGTGGACGCGATCAACCTCCTCAGCGCCGAGAACCTCGAGGGCCGGACCGACGTGGGCCGCGCCGTCGGGTCGACAGCGAGCCTGATGTTCATCTACGACCTGGCGCCCGGCGAGAGCCGAACGGGGCGCACAAGGTCATGAACCGGACCGCGGCGCCGGCGAGGACGCTGATGTTCTCCAACTCACGGGGGCTTGCGGTCTCGGTCTATCCGGACAGCGACAAATCGGCGTGGTACGTCGACGGGACCGACGGCGTGGTCTTCAGCGCGGCACGGCGGTGCCGTGGTTGGAAGGGGAGGACGGCTGGGACAGGGCCGACTGACCTCGGCGGTCAGCAGGCCTTTGGCTTGACGCCTCCGGTGTGCGGCCGCCAGGCGGGCGACGAATAGCTCCGGCGGCCCGCCGCCGTCGGCAGCACGGCGGTCTGGCAGGTGCCGTCGCTTCGCATCACGAACACGCTGCTGGTGAATCCTCGGGGCCGGTGCGCGCGCAGGTGAACCACGCGCCGTCGGGCGACCAGGCGGAGGGTGACTGCGGAATCGCCGCATCCGGCAAGCCCTGCGATCACCGTCACCAGAGCCGGACAGCGAGCCGCCCGCCACCTCGTTCGGAGCATCCTCTGTACGGTCTCAACATAGCCCAGGTGCTATGCGCTGTCGAGCCGACCGCCTTGGCGTCGCGTTGGAGCACCCTGGGGGAACTGGACCGGTTCCGCGGCGACCTCGCCTAGGGTTCCCGACCAGGACGACCGCGCCAGGCATCGCAGCGCACCTGAGCTGACATATCCGCCCGGCCCGCTCCAGCCGTCCTGACCTCGCCGTCGCCACCCACGCAGATGCTGCGTGGCGCCCAAGCGCGGTCGTTCAGCCCTCGCACCTGCGGGGGGACGCTCCTCGAGGAGAGATACCAGTTCGACGTACGATCGCGATTACCGCAATCCTGACGCTCTCGCTCTGGGCGGGTACCACCGCCAGTGCGAGCGCCGATGACCAGCAGACGACCACTCCATCAACGACCACCTACCACGGCCCCATCGTGGACAAGGTGCACGTCCTGTTCCGACGGACGAACAACTACCTGGCTCTGATGCTGCGGCCGAAGCTGCGCTACGGCTACGCCGCAGAGCACGCGGCGAAGTACTCGACCCGGCTCGCCATCCTGCACGGCTGGCAGTACCGCTTCCGTGTCACCTACCGGACATACCATCGCCTCTACGGCTATGGCGTGTGGGACCGGCTTGCGCAATGCGAGACCCAGGGAAACTGGAGCTGGGGCGCGCAGTACGCCAACCCCACCTTCGAGGGCGGTATCGGCTTCTACCACGGCACCTGGGCGACCTACCGGCCCAGCGCCTATCCCGAGCACGCCTACCAGGCCAGCCGCGTTCAGCAGATCAATGTCGGCCGCCGGGTGCTGGCTGACGTCGGCCCGGGCGCATGGGGATGCGCCGGCGTGGCCGGTCTGCACAGCGGGGCGTAGGCCTCAGCGCGGTCTCGGGGACGGAGTTGCCGAGCGGCGCGCCGGGGATGATCCCGCGCGCCGCTCAGGCGACGTTGAGCCGAACTACGCGACGGCGACGACGTTGGTCGCCTCGGGGCCCTTCTGTCCCTCGCGGGACTCGAACTCCACCTTGGAGCCCTCGACGAGCGACTTGAAGCCGTCGCCGGAGATCGAGGAGTGGTGAACGAACAGATCCTTCGATCCGTCGTCGGGGGCGATGAAGCCGTAGCCCTTCGCGTCGTTGAACCACTTAACGGTTCCAGTTGCCATGTTGCACCTCCTTACAGACTTTCACGAACGGGTAGGGAAGTGCGTGATGCGCAACCGAACGAGCGTTCTAATGACCCGTTAAGTGTAGCGGAGATCGGCCCGCCGGGCGATTTGCACTCCGGGAGGTTCTGCAGGACGCTTGCCCGGTGACCGCCGAGATCCGGGTGCTGGAGTCAGATGAGGTCGACCGCGTCGTCGCCGTGCTGGGGTTGTCGCGGTTGCACCAGGGGGACGGCTTCTACCTGGTGGCATGGCGCGGCGAGGAGCCGCTCGGCCACGCGCACCTCGCGCTGACCGATCCGCCCGAGCTCCAGGACGTGTCCGTTCGGCCCGAGCATCGCCGGCGCGGAGTCGCCTCGGCGCTCACGGCCGCGGCGGAGCGGGCCGCCGGCGAGCGCGGCTTCCGCCTGCTCAGGCTCGAGGTCAGCGCCGGCGACGAGGTCGCTCAGGCGCTGTACCGCGGGCTCGGGTACGCCGACGCCGGCGTCCCGCTCCGCCG
>DATLLN010000049.1:0-4445 GCA_035537835.1 Gaiellales bacterium | reverse complement strand
CGTGGCGGACCGCGATGTCCAGCGCCTCGGCCTGCACGCCGCAGGCGATCGCGGCGATGTCGCAGCGGGCGCCGTCGATCGCCCCCAGCGCCGCGCGCATGCCGCCCCCGGGCGGGACGACCAGGTCGCCGTGGACGCCGTCCAGCGCCATCTCGCCGATCGGCAGGAAGCGCGCGCAGTTCGTCTCGTAGATCACCGGGAAGCTGACGCCGTCGGATCGGCGATCGACCGCGAACACGGCGATGTCGTGGTGACCCGGATCCCGCGCCGTCTTGCACACGACCAGGAACACGTCCGCCTCGCCGGCCAGCGAGACCCACGCCTTGCGGCCGTCGATCCGCCAGCCGTCGCCGGTCTCGGTGGCGAACGTCGTGATCGCGGTCGCGTCCGATCCGGCATGTGGCTCCGTCAGCGAGAAGCCTCCCAGGGCCTCGCCGGCGGCCAGCCGAGCTGCCCACCGGCGGGCCACGTCGGGCGGTGCCGCCCGAGCGATCGCCGCCGCCACCGCGTTGTGCATCGACAGCGAGAACGCGAACGCCGCGTCGCCCCGGCCGAGCTGCTCGAACACCTCCATCCCGTCCTCGAAGCCGAGGTCGAGGCCGCCGGCGTCCACCGGGACGAACAGGCCGGTGAGCGCGCTGCCAGCCGCAACCTCGCGGGGGTATGCGGCGGCGCGTTCCCAGCTGCGCACGGACGGGCGCACGGTCTCGTCCACGAGCTGCCGGGCGAGCTGGGCCGTCTCGTGCATCTCCCGATAATAGGTGTTGCGGCCGGCGGCCCGGCCTGCTTTGCTAGAGGCCGACCAGGGAGGACGATCGATGCGACAGAACGGCGTTGATGCTGAGTGGTTCGCCCAGCGGCGGGTGAAGGGCGTTGGGGAGGACGGGGGCCATGAGTCGGTCACGATCTGGATCGAGCGGCGAGCGGGTGCGCTGTGGGGCGTCGGCCGGGCCGTGTCTCTGGAGGAGCGCCCCGACGGGGCAGTGCACCCGGACGACTACGTGTTCGAGGGCTACGAAATGGGGGACGCCGTCGTCGCGGCCAACGACGCGCTGACCAGCGACCTCGAGATCTCCCGCGGCGACGGCATCGAGCAGGCCGTCGAGCCGTTCACGGACGGCGAGCTGAAGGGGCCGCTCGAGCGCTGGTTCTTCGGGCACTCGCCAACGTCGCGCTGACGGCAATGCCATTGCCGATCACGGATCCGGTTAGGTGAGCCCGACGGGAGTGGTTTCCAGGATCCGCACCGGCGTCAGGTTCCGGTCGATCACTCCGGCGGCCTCGCTGGTGCGCTCCAGCGTTTCGATCGCGCGCAGGCCCTCGGCGCCGAAGTCGATCGTGTGGTCGTTGACGTACAGCTCCACGTACGGCCAGATCACGTCCTCGTCCAGCTCCTGGGCGTAGCGGCGGATGGTTACCAGCACCTCGTCCCGGTTCGCCCACCCGTAGGCGATCGAGTCGCGGATCACGGCCGCCACCCGGTCCGGGACGTCGTCCGGCAGGTCGAGACGTGCCAGGATGCCGCCCAGCGGCACCGGCGCCTGGGCCAGCTGCTCGAAGGAGGTGCCGAGGTCCTCGACCAGGGACAGGCCGTCACGCTGATAAGTCAGCCGGCCCTCGTGGATCAGCACGCCGAAGTCGGCCTCGCCGCGGCGCAGGGCGGGCACGATGTCCGAGAACACCCGCTGTTCGATGCCGGGCACGTCGGGGTGCAGGCACCGGAACAGCAGGGTGGCCGTCGTCGTCGCTCCGGGGCAGAGCACGCGCGAGGCGGGCGTCAGCTCAGCGCCGGGGTCCGCCGCCACCAGAAGCGGGCCGACGCCGAAGCCGAGCGCCGAGCCGACGCGGAGCAGGCCGTAGCTGCCGGCCAGCAGCAGCGCTGCGTGATAGCTGGCCTTGGACACGTCGTACGCACCGGCGAACAGCCGGTCGTTCAGCTCTTGGACGTCGTGCAGCTCGAACTCGAACTCGAGGCCGCGCATGTCGACCTTCCGCTCCATCACCGCGTGGAACGCGAACGTGTCGTTGGGACACGTGGAGATGCCGACCCGCAGCCGCACGCGGGCAGGTTAGATCACGGCGCGCGCCGCCGTCAGCGCCTCGCCCAGCCGCCAGCGCGACTGGTCGCGGTCGCCGGCGACGTTCGAGATGCCGCGGACGATGGTCAGCCGCACTCCGAACCGCTGTGCGGCGAGCGCGACGGCGAAGCCCTCCATCTCCTCGGCGACGGCGTCCGGGTGACGGCTCGCCCGGGCTGCGGCCCGCGGCTCGTCCTCCGACGCCGCCGCGACGGACAGCACCTGCCCCCCGTCGCCGGCCAGCTCGATCACGTCCAGCTCCGTCCAGCCGAGCTCGGCCGCGCTCTGCTCGCCGACGCCGATGCCCTCGCAGCGCACTGCCGACGCGACCAGCGCGGACCCGATGGGTGTCCGGTCGGGCCGGTAGGTGCCCGCCGCTCCGACCAGGACGGCCTCGTCGGGCGCATGGTCGGCGAACGCGCGGGACGCGCCGACGGCCGCCTCGACCAGGCCGAACCCGCAGACGACGGCGTCCCCGAGGCCGAGCATGCCTGCCTCGAGCGCCGTCGGCACCAGGATCAGCCGGCTCACACGATCTCGACCATGCGCAGGATCGCGCCCTGCGCCCGCTCGGCGACCTCGGGCGGCACCGTCACGTGGTGCTGCATGTCGCGCAGCGAGTCGCGCACCTTCTCCAGCGTGATCATCTTCATGTAGCGGCAGACCGCGCGCTCGCTCATGGCGTAGAACCGCTTCTCCGGCGCCTCCTTGCGGAGCCGGTGGAGGATCCCGGTCTCGGTGGCCACGACGAACTCCGGCTTCTCCGAGGAGCGGGCGAAGTTGACCATCCCCTCGGTGGAGAGAACGTGGGTCGTCCGCGCCAGCTTCTCGTCGTGCGCGGCGGCGTACATGCACTGGCTGGCGCATCCGCACTCGGGATGGATCAGCAGGTCGACGCCCGGACGGCTCTCCATCATCTTCGTCACGTCGTCCGGCCGGATCCCGGCGTGGACGTGGCACTCGCCCGGCCAGATCTTCATCTTGCGGCCGGTGATCCGCTCCAGGTACGAGCCCAGGAACATGTCCGGGAGGAACAGGATGTCCCGATCCTCGGGCACGGCCTCGATCACCTTCTGGGCGTTGCCGGAGGTGCAGCAGTAATCGGAGAGCGCCTTGACCTCGGCAGTCGTGTTGACGTAAGAGACAACGATGGCGTCAGGATTCTCGTCCTTCCAGCGGCGCAGCGCGTCCGCATCGATCGACGCCGCCAGCGAGCAGCCAGCCTCCAGGTCGGGGATCAGCACGGTCTTGTCGGGTGCCAGGATCGCCGCGGTCTCGGCCATGAAATGGACGCCGGCGAACACGATCACGTCCGCCTCTGTCGCCGCCGCCTGCTGGGAGAGCCCGAGCGAGTCGCCGACGTAGTCGGCCACGTCCTGCACCTCGGGCACCTGGTAGTTGTGGGCCAGGATCACGGCGTTGCGCGTCTCGGCCAGCTCGCGCACCTCGTCATGGAGCGCGGTGATATCGGATGTGGTTACGGTTGCGATGGGGATACCTCCAGTGCGACGTCCAGCGCCCGGACCGAGTGGGTCAGTGCGCCGACGGAGAGTGCGTCGACTCCGGTCTCGGCGATCGCTCGCGCGGTCGCCAGGGTGATGCCGCCCGACGCCTCGAGCCAGGCTCGGCCGGCGGTGCGGCGCACCGCCTCGCGCAGTTGCGCGGTCGTCATGTTGTCCAGCAAGATCATCTCGGCCCGTTCGGCCAGTGCCTCGTCGAGTTGCTCGAGCGTGTCCACCTCGACCTCCACCGGCAGGTCGGGCCGGTACGCGCGCATCGCCCGGACGGCGGGGACGACGCCTCCCGCGACGGCGACGTGGTTGTCCTTGATCAGCACCGCGTCGTCCAGCCCGGCCCGGTGGTTGCGCCCACCGCCGCAGAGGACGGCGTGCTTGTCCAGCGTGCGCAGGCCGGGCGCCGTCTTGCGCGTGTCCAGCATCGTCGCGCCGGTGCCCTGCACCGCGTCCACGTACTCGCGGGTGGCGGTGGCGATCCCCGACAGGCGCTGCAGCAGGTTGAGCGCCGTGCGCTCGCCAGTGAGCAGCGCGCGGTAGCTGCCGCGCACCGAGGCGATGGCGGCCGGAACCTCGGCGACGGCCGTGCCGTCGGGCGACCGCACATCCATCTCGGCCTCAGAGTCGAGCCGGCGGAACACGTCCATCGCGGCGTCCAGGCCGCAGACGACGCCCGGCTCGCGGACGACCACCTGGGCGATGCCGCGCGCGTCGGCCGGCACCGTCGCCTCGGTCGTCACGTCGCCGGTGCCGACGTCCTCGGCCAGCGCCAGGTCGATCACATCGCTTGTGCGTGCAGCGGCGGACACCGCAGGCTCCTCGCAAGGTCGGGATTCTCATTCGGGTGGTCGGT
>DATLLN010000048.1:0-8481 GCA_035537835.1 Gaiellales bacterium | reverse complement strand
CGCCCGCTCCCCGGCTCGATTGCCTTTCTTGACAGCGGCCTGCGTCGTGTAGGTGCCGCGGTGGTACTCGAAGTACAGCTCGCCGACCACCGTCGCCAGCTGACCGGCGTCCGCCTCCAGCGCATCGAAGAACTCGTCGCTCGTGGAGAGGCGGGTGCGCGGCACGCCCTGCAGGTCCTCCAGCCGCGTCAAGGTCTCCAGCATCTGCGGGGTCGGCCCGCCGCCGCCGTCGCCCCAGCCGAACACCAGCAGGCTGCGGCCGGAGCGGTCGTGATCCTTGTAGTCGCGTGCGGTGCGGCGCAGCTCGGTGACCTCCACCGTGGCGTTGTACGTATCGGCCGGCGGGAAGTGCGCGAGCACCTGGGAGCCGTCGATCCCCTGCCAGGTGAACGTGTGGTACGGCGGCGGGTTGAAGCGGTTCCAGGACAGCTTCTGGGTCAGGAACCGGCCGATCCCGGCACCGCGCATGATCTGCGGCAGCTGGCCGTTGTAGCCGAACACGTCGGGGTTCCAGAACTCGTTGCAGCGCCGGCCGAACTCCCGCTCGAAGAACCGTTGCCCGTACAGGAACTGGCGGACGAGCGACTCACCCGACGGCAGGTTGCAGTCCGGCTCGATCCATGTGCCGCCGACCGGCACCCAGCGCCCCGCCTCGACCTGCCGGCGGATCCGCCCGTACAGGTCGGGGTTGCGCGTGCGGATCCAGTCGTACTGCTGGGCCTGCGAGCACGCGAACCGGAACTCCGAGTAGCGCTCCATGTACGCCGTCTGCGAGCTGAACGTGCGGACGGCCTTGCGGTAGGTCTCGGCAAGCGGCCACAGCCAGGCCGTGTCCAGGTGCCCGTGGCCGATCGCCGAGAGCCGGTGCACGTGCGAGCCGTTGCGGTTGGCGAGCAGCTCGCCGAGGATCTCGCGCAAGCGGGCCCAGCTGGCCCGGTCCTCCTCCGACCAGACGTTGCAGACCTCGTTCAGGCCGGCCAGCAGCCGGCCCGCCCAGGACTCGTCGAGCCCGTTCGCAGCGTCCGCCTCCAGCCGGCGGAGCACGTCGAAGTCGTGGTGCAGCTCCCACGCCTCGCGGTCGAAGCGGGCGATCTGGCAGCGGTCGAGCACCACCGGTTCGCGCGAGGCGAACGGGCGGTCGAGCTTGCCGAACTTGCCGTTGCAGGCCAGCTCGACCCGCAGGTCGAGCCGCTCGCCGCCGTCCGCCGCCTCCAGCACCTGCGCGTCGATCCGTGCGCCCATCGGGCTGGTGTTCAGGCCCTGGACGGAGCGCCCGCCGATCCACAGCGTGGCCTCGCTGTGGCTGATCCACAACAGGTCGATACGCTCGCCCGCCCATTCCGCCGGCACGGTCGCACCCACCTGGAACCAGTAGGTCGCCCACAGCGGCCCGAACGTGTCGCCCAGCGAGGCATCGCGGTAGTCGAGCCGTTCGGCGTCCTCGGCCGGAATGCGGTCGACCGGCCCGGCCACCCGCAGCAGGTCGGGATCGCGCGCGTCCGCCCAGATCAGCGCACGGATCCGCTCGCCGACCTGCCGGATGCGGTCGCGGGTGTAGCCGGGGTGGCGCTGCATGCTCGCGCAACCCTAGAGCACCGATCGTTATGGGATAGTCCGCCCGTGCCGCGGGAGGTTCGGTATGCGTGGAACGGCGACGTGTCTCTGGCGTATGAGACCGTCGGCGCGGGCGCCGTCGACATGCTCGTCCTCGCCGGCGCACCGGCCAACCTCGACGTCCAGTGGGAGAACGCGACCTACGCAAGCTTCCTCCACAGGCTGGCCGAGGGCCGGAGGCTGATCCTCACCGATCGCCGGGGGACCGGGCTGTCCGACCGCTTCTCCGCCTCCGAGCCAACGCCCGTTGAATCGCTCACCGGCGATCTCGCTCACGTGCTGGATGCCGCGCGATCCGATCGGGCCGTGATCGTTGCCTGGGGGGAAACCTGCATGGTTGCGCAGTACTTCGCGGCGACGCACCCCGACCGGTGTGCGGGGCTGGTCATGATCACCCCGGTCGCCGTGTGGCGGCACTCGCCGGACACCCCGTGGATGCCAACGGCCAGCGAGTGGGAGGACATCTTCGCGGACACGAAAGCACGATGGGGCATCTCGCCGTCTCCGCACCCGTACGCCGATGACGAGGAGCGCGACTGGCACATGCGATTCATGCGGGCAACGCAGGCTCCCGGAGCGCTGGTCGCCGAGATGCGCCGCTGGACGCAGACCGATACGCGCGATGTGCTGGCTGCGATCCGCGTCCCGACGCTGATCCTCGCCGATGCCGAGGGCACGGGCTACGCCGATCCCGAAAGCAGCCGATACATCGCCGCGCGCATACCGTCGAGCCGTCTCGTGGTCTTTCCCCCAGGCGATTGGTGGTTCTTCCCCACCGAGCGTGTGCTCGTCGAGATCGCCCAGTTCGCCGCGGAGCTGGACTCCTACGATCCGGTGCTCGACCGCGTCCTGGCGACGGTGCTGTTCACCGACATCGTCGACTCGACGGCCACGGCGGTCGAGCTGGGTGACCGTGCGTGGCGCGATCTGCTGGAGCGGCACCACGCCGTCGTACGGGGGGCGCTGCGGCGGTGGCGCGGCGAGGAACTGGACGTCGCAGGCGATGGGTTCTTCGCCAGGTTCGACGGCCCGGCGAGGGCGATCCGCTGCGCAGGCGAGATCACGGCCGGCGTGCGCGACCTCGGCCTCGAGGTGCGAGCCGGTGTGCACACGGGTGAGTGCGAGATCGTGGACGGTGAGATCGGCGGTATCGCGGTGCACCTGGGCGCGCGGATCGCGGCCCTGGCCGGCCCCGGAGAGGTGCTCGTCTCCAGTACCGTCCGCGACCTGGTGGCGGGATCCGGGATCGAGTTCCGGTCGTGGGGCGTCTCGAAGTTGAAGGGGTTCCGCGGCGACTGGACGCTCTACGCGGTCAGGTCGGCTGCAACAAAGGGGTCTGACCCCGTTGTTGCACGTCCGGCCCCGCGCTGACCAGCAGGCTCAGCCCGGCCGCCACGAAGCAGACCGCCGAGGCCGAGACGAAGAACGCGCCATAGCCGCCAGTTAGGTCGTACAGCTCGCCGCCGCCGATGCCGCCGAGCGCCGAGCCGGCCTGGTGCATCGCGCCGATCAGCCCCAGCACCAGCGCCCAGCCGCCGTGGCGGAAGGAGCTGCGGGCCAGCGCCGTGGTCGGCGGCACCGACGAGAAGTCGGCCAGCCCGAACAGCACCGCGAACACCGCGAGCAGCTCCGTCGTCTGCAGCAGCGGCAGCACCAGCAGCACCAGGCCGCGGGTGGAGTAGATGACCGCCAGCAGCAGCCGCGGGTTGACGCGGTCGGTGATCACGCCCGACCCGAACGTGCCGACCAGGTTGAACAGCGCCAGGCTGGCCGCCAGTGACGACGCCGTGCCGCCGCCGATGTGGCATCCCTCCATGTACGCGACCAGGTGCGTATCGGTGACGCCGGTCGAGGTGACGCCGCAGACGAAGAACGGGATCGAGAGCAGCCAGAAGTCGCCGACCCGGATCACCTGGCGGATCGGCGGCGGGTTGGCCCGGGTGACCGGCGCGCTGACGTTGGGCCGCAGGAACCAGAGCACCCCGACCAGCGCGACCGCGATCAGCGCGGCCAGCAGCACGAGGGCCGCCTCCAGCGAGATCTCCAGCGCCAGCCGCGACGTCGGCAGCATCACGATCGCCCCGGCCGCGGTGGCGGCGCCGACCACGCCGAACAGCGTGCCCTGCCGCTCCGTGTACAGCTGGGCGACGATCACCATCAACGTGGAGTTGGCGGCCAGCCCGGCGCCGAACCCGGCGACGATGCCGACCAGGAAGACGGCGATGCCCAGGTTGGGGGCGACGGCGCCCAGGCCGTAGCCGGCGATGCCCAGTACCATGCCGGCGGCCAGCACCTTCCACGGGCTGATCCGCTCCAGCAGCTTGCCGCCGACGATCTGGGCCAGCCCCATCGACAGGAAGCTGGCGGTGACGATCAGCGAGACGTCGCCTCGGGTGACATCGAAGGCGTCCTGCCACGAGATCACGAAGTTGGCCAGCGAGCCGCGGGCGCCGTAATACGCCAGCCCGGCGGCCATCACGGCCAGCAGCGGAAGGATGCTGCGCTTCACTAGCCGGTGGGCAGCATCACCGTGAATCTGGTCTCGCCGGGCTGCGACTTGACCGAGATGTTGCCCCGGTGGCCGACGACGATGCGGCGGGCGATGTCGAGACCCAGCCCCGTGCCCTTGCCGACCGGCTTGGTGGTGAAGAACGGGTCGAAGATCTTGCTCTGGATCTCGGCCGGGATGCCCGGGCCGTCGTCCTCGATGTCGACGGCGATCCGCGGGCCTGAGGACCGGGTCGTGATCGTGATCGTGCCCTCGCCGTCCAGCGCGTCCAGCGCGTTGGACAGCAGGTTCGTCCACACCTGGTTCAGCTCGGAGCCGCGGGCGGTGATCCGGGGCAGCGAGCGGTCGTAGTTGCGGACGACCTTGACCTGGCAGTGCTTGAGCCGGTAGCCGAGGATGGTCAGGGTGTTGTCGATGCCGTCGTGGATGTCGAGGTCCTCGATCTGCATCCGGTCCATGTACGTGTAGTCCTTGACGGCGCCGACCAGGTGCGAGATCCGCTCGGTGCTCTCGTGCAGCTCCTCGACCAGCGTGTGCGCCGTCAGCGACGCGGCGACCCACTCCAGCGCGCTGCCGGTGGCCGTGCCGGAGTGCGCTGCCAGCCGCTCCAGCCACTCGTTGTCCAGTCTGGCTCGGGCGAGCGGCTCGGCCAGCCGCCAGCCCTCGTATCCCATCTCGTCGATCTTGGCGGCCAGGGCGTCCTCGCGGTCGGCGGCGGCGATCGCATCCTCCTCGACGCCGGCCTTGGCTTGCTTCATCGCCTGGATCTGGAGCTCGACCAGCACCGCCGCATCCTCCCGCTCGACGCCGCTGGAGACGAAGTGGTGAACGGTCTTGAGCAGCGTGTCCAGCGCCTCGCCCAGCTCCGACGCGGTGCGCCGTGCGGCAGCGGCGGGGTTGTTCATCTCGTGTGCCAGGCCGGCCGACAGCGTGCCCAGGGCGGCCAGCTTTTCCTGCTGGCGGACGGTTGACTCGGCCATCTGCGCGACCGGGCCGATCAGCCGCACCGTCGTCTCCATGGCCGACGGCGCCTGCTGGATGAACTCGCGGAAGTCCTCGGCGCTCCAGCGCAGCAGCCGCATCGGCTCGATGACGACGCCGGTTGCGACCGGTGGGTCGCCGGTGAGGGCGTTGCCCGCGCCGGCGTAGGTCGGTGCCTCTCGGCGGCCGACCACGATGTCGACGCCGTTGACGCGGCGCGACCACTCGACCGCCCCCTCGAGGATGATCGAGAAGTGACCGAGCCGAACGCCCTCCTTGAACAGCTTGTCGCCGACCTCCAGCCGCATCTCCTGGCCCTTGGCCAGGAAGCCGTTGACGATGTCGGGGTCGACGCCGTCGAACAGGTCGATCTCTGAGAGGACGTCGATCATCCGGCGGGGGTGGCCAGGTACTCGTGGACGAAGCTGACGGCCATCGACCCCTCGCCGACGGCCGAGGCGACGCGCTTCATCGACTGGCTGCGCACGTCGCCTGCGACGAACACGCCAGGCAGGCTGGTCTCCAGCAGGTACGGCGAGCGATCCAGGCGCCAGCGCGGGCGGACGTCCTCGACCAGCAGCTCGGAGCCGGCCAACACGAAGCCCTTGCCGTCGCGGGCGACGGCGGTCGGCAGCCAGTCGGTCTGCGGGCGGGCGCCGATGAACACGAACATCGCGGCCAGATCCATCTCGTCAAGCTCGCCGTTGCGCGTGTCGCGGACGGTGATCCGCTCCAGGTTCTCGTCGCCGTGCGCCTCGGCCACCTCGCCGTACAGCCGGACGTTGATGTTGTCGGTGGCGTCGATGGTGTCGATCAGGTAGCGCGACATGCTCTTGCCCAGGTCGCCGCCGCGGCAGAGGATCGTCACGTGCTGGGCGTAGCCTGAGAAGTAGATGGCAGCCTGGCCGGCCGAGTTGGCTCCGCCGACAACCACCACGCGCTCGTCGCGGCAGGAGACGCCCTCGGTGCGCGAGCCGCCGTAGTAGACGCCGCGGCCGGTCAGCTGGTCGATGCCCGGCGCCTCCAGGCGGCGGTAATCGACGCCGGTGGAGATGATCACGGCGGACGCGCCGAGCTCGTCGCCGCCGGCCAGCCGGACGATCTTGGCCGGGCCCTTCTCCTCGATCTCGGTGACCTCCTGGACGGTCAGCAGCTCGGCGCCGAAGCGCTGCGCCTGGGTGGTCGCGCGGCGGGCGAGGTCGCCGCCGGAGAGGCCGACCGGGAAGCCCAGGTAGTTCTCGATCCGCGAGCTCTGGCCGGCCTGGCCGCCCGGCGCCTCACGCTCGACCAGCGCCGTCTGCAGGCCCTCGGACGCGCCGTAGACCGCGGCCGCCAGCCCGGCCGGGCCGCCGCCGACGATCACCAGGGCGTAGAAGCGCAGCTCGGCGCGGCGGCGGATGCCGGCGCTCTCGGCCAGCTGTTCCGTGGTCGGGCTCTGCAGCACCGTCCCGTCGGGCAACAGCACCAGCGGCAGCGACGCGTCGCCGTCCGCGGCCGCCAGCAGGCGGCGCCCCTCGTCGTCCCGCTCGACGTCGAGCCAGCGGTAGGGCACCTGGTTTCGGGCCAGCAGGTCGCGGGCGTCGTGGGACTCGCGCGACCAGCGGTGGCCGACGATCTGGATGCGGTCGGAGGCGGCCGGGGCCTCGGCCCGCCAGGCGTCGAGCAGGTCGTCGACGATCGGGTAGAGCTGCTCCTCCGGCGGATCCCAGGGCTTCAGCAGGTAGTGGTCGAGCGACACCCGGTTGATCGCGTCGATCGCCGCCTGGGTGTCGGCGTACGCCGTGAGCAGGACGCGCTTGGCCTCGGGCGCGACGCCGATCGCCTCCTCCAGGAACTCGACGCCGGACATCCCCGGCATCCGCTGGTCGGCCAGCAGCAGGGCGACGGAGGCGCCGCGCAGCTTGGACTGGCGGACGGCGTCCAGGGCATCGGCGCCGCTCTCGGCGCGCAGCACGCGGAAGTCGCGGCCGTAGCGGCGGCGCAGGTCGCGCTCGACCGCGCGGGCGACCGACGGCTCGTCGTCGACGGCGACCAGCACGGGCCGTGCGGCCTCGGGCGCCTCGGGTGCAGCGCTCACCCGTCTCCGCCCACCGTGAAGGCGATCTCGTCCGGGTAGCACCAGAACCAGTCCTCGCCCGGCTCGGCCGAGCGGATCACCGGGTGGCCGGTCTCGGTCGCGTGGGCCGTGGCGTGGCGGTTCGGCGAGGAATCGCAGCAGCCGATGTGGCCGCAGTTCGTGCACATGCGCAGGTGCAGCCAGCGCGCGCCGATCTTGAGGCAGTCCTCGCAGCCCGCGATCCGCTCGGGCAGCTCCGCGTACTCGATGGTGTCCAGGTGTCCACAGCTCACCGCCATGCCAGCACTCCCTTCGCATCGGCCAGTGTCAACGACTCGCCGTAGACCGGCGAGCCCGGCTGCAGCTGGCGGCCGCCTTCGCGCAGGTTGCCGACGTCGAGCGGCGCGAAGCCGAACTGGTCGATCAGCTCGGCGACGCTCATCTTGGCGTCCTCGTCGTCGCCGGCGATGTAGATCGCGAGCCGGTCGTCGAAGTCGGCGTCCGGCTTGCCGCCCTCGCCGAGATCCGTCCACCGCATCGTGTTGAACGACTTGACAACGCGCGAGCGATCGAGGTGTCGCGCGGTGAGCTCGCTGGAGGTCAGCTCGTCGGAGTCGAGCTCCGGGATGGTGGCGTCGCGGTTCGGGTAGTAGTTCATGGCGTCGATGACGATGCGCCCGGCGAGCGCTTCGGCCGGGAGCTCGTCGAGCGCCTTGAACGGGATGGCGATCAGGATGAGGACGCCGAAGTGCGCTGCCTCCTCGACGGTCGCCGCGCGTGCGCCGTGGCCGATCTCCGCGGCCAGCGGCTCGACGGTCTCCGGGCCGCGCGAGTTCGCGATCGCCACCTCGTGCCCCGACTGGGCGGCGAGCCGCGCCACCGTCCCGCCGATCCTGCCGCTGCCGATCACGCCGATACGCATCGCTGCCTCCTCGCGTTCGCCCTTCTCTCCTTGGACACTAGTAGGGCTGTCAAGGCGCCGGGTCTGACCCCGGCCGGCGAGCTACAGCTGGTAGCCGGGGTTCTCGCGGTCGAGGCGGCGCTTCATCGCCGCGAACAGCGACGGCGCGGCGCCGGCATCGCGCTCCCACTGCGAGGCGGTCAGCGTCGCCACCTCGTCGCTGACGCGCATCAGCCGCCGGCCGGTCGACTGGGCGAGCACCTGCACCTGGCAGGCCCGCTCCAGGAAGTAGAGCTTGTGCCACGCGTCGGCGACGTCCGTTCCGACCACCAGCACGCCGTGGTTCTCGAGGATGACGACGGTCACGTCGTCGCCGATCGCCTCGCCGATGCGCGTCCCCTCGTCCTCCGCCGTCGCGAA
>DATLLN010000047.1:0-5734 GCA_035537835.1 Gaiellales bacterium | reverse complement strand
GATCACGACCTGGTCGGGCAGCAGGCGCCTGCGTGTGACGTCGGCATGCTTCGCCTTCGCCAGCCGGTCGAACGAGTCGATGGTACGGATGACGATGCCGTAGTCACCGGAGCCGACGAACCCGCCGATCCAGTCTCCGGGTCGGCCGCGGTCGGCGAAGACGCCCTCGCGGACGCCCTGCCAGTAGGCGTGCTGGAACAGGCATCCGGCAATCCCGCGGTCCGTCCAGCAGCCCGCCGTCAGCCCCCGGTCGCTCTCCCCGATGCCCCGAAGCGAGAGCTGGAGCAGGTCGCGGCCGCGATCCGATCGGGCGAGCGTCGCCAGGTCGTCCCGGATCCGCAGTTCCTCGTCGGTCATTGTGCGCCCCCTTGATCAATGGCGATGGGGCTGCGAGTTTGGCACCACGCGGCGGAAGGCACAAGGGTCGGAGTCACCGACTTGTGCCTGATCCTCGTCTTTGTCGGACAAAGTTGCACGACTGCGCGCGAGTATGACGAGCGGCACCCCGCCCGTCAAGTGCGCCGGATCAGCTGGCGGCGGTGGAGGGCGCGGCCGCGGCGTCGAGGATCGCGGTCAGCTGGTCGGACAGCGACCCGCCCTCGACGAAGCGTCCATCGAGCGCCGCTGTGCCGACCGTGAACGCCCAGACCCCGAGCTCCGCGAGCTCGGCGATGCGCTGTGTCGAATCCACCGACCCGGCACAGATCAGCGGCAGCCGGGTGGCGTTGGAGACCGCCTCGACCAGCGCCGGGACGGCGCCGTCGTAGCGGTACGCCAGCAGGTTGATCCCGTCCGCACCCTGCTGCTCGACGCGACGTGCGTCCTCGCAGATCTCGTCGATCGATCCCCGTAGCAGACAGGGATGGCCGACGATCCGGCCGACGTAGGGGAAGTACTTCATGCGGCTTTCGGCGATCAGTCTCATCACCGGCTCCACCTGCGTCCCGCCGATCAGGTAGTCCGGCGCCACGCGCAATGCGACCTCGGCCGACCTCAGCTCGTCCTCGGGCGTCTCCGAGACCACCTCGAGGTGCGTCGTATGGCCGGCGGCGCGCACCGCCGAGAGGAACGACGCCAGCTGCGGCTCGGGCAGCCCGACGTCCTTGCAGCCGACGTGCGTGACGCCCACCGAGGCAACATCCTCCCAGATGGACTGCGCGTCGGGAAGCGTCCGGTCGTCTCGGGTGAGCATGAAGATGAACTCCACGGATGAAGAGTGTACACTCGCCGCGCGAAGTTTGTCCGACAAGGAGAAGGCAGGGTGAGCGGGGGCAGCAGAACGGGCCGGGTCGCCGAGCGGCTGCGCCGTGCCATCGCCGACGGGAGGCTGGTCCCGGGAGAGCGGCTGCCCCCGGAGACGGAGCTGGCCGAGGAGCTGGCGGTGTCCCGGGGGACGCTGCGCGAGGCGATGCGCGGGCTGGTCGAGGAGGGCTACCTGCGCCGCCGGCCGGGCGCCGGGACGTTCGTCACACAGCGTCCGGTGATGCGCAACAACCTGGAGCGGAACTTCGGCGTCACCCGGCTGATCGAGACGTTCGGGCTGGAGGCGGGGACGCTCGAGCGCGAGCTGGCGGTCGAGCCGGCGGACGTCGAGACGGCCGACGCGCTGGGCCTGGCCGAGGGCGATCCGGTGTACGTCCTGCGCCGCGTGCGGACGGCGGAGGACGTGCCGGTCGTCTACTCGGTCGACCACTGGTCGACCGACCTGGTCGGCGACACCGTGATCGACGACGAGACGTCGATCTACCAGGTGCTGCGCGATCACGGCCTCGAGGTGCACCACGGCGTGGCCAAGCTGCGGCCGTGCTCGGCGGACGCGGAGCTGGCCCGCCAGCTGCGCACCGCGCGCGGTGCGCTGGTGCTGGAGATCTGGCAGGTCGACTTCACCGACCGCGAACAGCCGCTGCTGGCGTCGCGTGAGTACCACCTGGCGGACGCCTTCGAGATCTCGGTCTACCGCCGCGGTCCCGGCTTCTGGGAGATCTAGATGGTGGAGGCCGGGCGTGGCTCGGGCGCGGTCGCTCCGAGCGCATCGATCAGCAGCGCCTCGACGCGGCCCCGCCACGCGTCGGTGGGCCGCGACCCACGGCCGAGCAGCCGGCGCTGCGTGCCGGCGAACTCCTCGCGGGCGAGCTCGTCGAACGCGGCGATCGTCCGCGTCACGTTCCAGTAGCCCGCGGTGCCTGCATAGGCGCTAACCCAGTCGCGCGCACTGACGCCGGCCGGAAACGTGCCTTCCCGGACGCCCTGCCAGTAGGCGTGCTGGAAGAGGCAGCCGGCGACGCCGCCCTTCACCCAGCAGCCGGCGGTCAGGCCGCGGCCGTCGCCGGACAGCCCGCGCAGCGCGAGCTGCAGCAGGTCGCGGCCCTGGGGCAGGGCCGCCAGGCCGCGGAGCTCGGTTCGGAGTGCGTCTTCGGTGGCGCTCACGCGGCGAGTTCTATCGCATCCGTGCCGGGCGGGGCAATGCCAACCGTCACACGGCGGGGCGCACCCATCCGCCCAGTGCGCTCTCCAGCTCGCACGCCACGGCGAGCACGTCGGCATCGCGGCCGCGCCGCCCGACGACCTGGACGCCGACCGGTAGACGAGAATCGTCCCGGCCGGCGGGCACGCTGACCGCCGGGAGTCCGAGTGCGTTCGCCCAGGTGGAGAGCGTCAGCTTGCCGCCGGGGAGCATCTCCTCGCCGTCGGCGTTGGTGATGCCTTCACCAGCAACGGGCGCGGTGATGGGCGTCACCGGGCAGATCACGACCGGGTGGTCTTCCAGCCACTCGTCCGTCGCGTCCTGGAGCTCCGCCAGCGCGGAGCCGGCCTTCACGTACCGCTCGAGGTCGGGCGGGAACGACGTGACCCCCTCGTACATCATCCGGCCGTACCGCGAGAGGTCGGCGGCCCGGTCGCCGACCAGCCCGGGCACGAACTGCGACGCCTCGGTCACCAGCATCGTGTCGTACGCGCGGCGCACCTCGAGAGGTGACGGAGGGGCGGCCTCGACGACGTCGTTGCCGCCGTCGGCGAGGGCGGCGGCGGCGTGCCGCACCGCGTTGCGGCACGACCGTGCCACCGGCTGCAGGCCGTCGTCCTCGAACACGGCGACCCGCCGGGGGCCTGGGAGCGCCGGGGCGAGCGGCTGGCCGGCCAGCGCCTCCAGGGCGAGTGCCAGATCGCCCGCGTACCGCGCCATCGGGCCGATCGCGGCGAACATCTGCCATGCCGGAGGTGTCCCGAACCCGGCGTGGCCGGCCAGCGGCACCAGGCCGCGTGTGGGCTTCATCCCGTAGACGCCGGTCCAGCATGCCGGCTGGCGGACCGAGCTGCCGATGTCCGAGCCAACCCCGAGCGGGCTGAGACCCGCGGACAGGGCCGCCGACTCGCCGCCGGACGATCCGCCGGAGGTGTGCTCGTGGTCGTGCGGGTTGAGCGTCCGTCCGTACACCCGGTTGTCGGTGTCGTAGTAGGCGCAGAACTCCGGGACGTTGGTGACGCCCATGACGATGGCGCCCGCCGCCCGCAGGTTGGCGACGGCGCGCCCATCCCTGGGCGCGACGACGTCCGCCGTCAGCAGCGAGCCATTGGTCTGGGGCAGCCCGGCGACACCGATCGCCTCCTTGACCGTGACCGGCACGCCGTGCAGCGGCGGCACCGGGCCGCCGGCCGCCACGGCTCGCTCGGCGGCGGCCGCCTCCGACCGCGCCTCGTCGAACCGGGTGGCGACGACCGCGTTCAGCTCGGGGTTGAACAGCTCGATCCGCTCGATAAACGCCTCGAGCACAGCAACCGGCGACAGCTCGCCGGCGCGGATGCCGACGGCCAGGTCGGCAGCGCTGAGCTCGGTCACGCTCACCGCATACCGCCCAGTGCGGCAAGCGCCGCGCGGTGCCCTTCGTTCGCCTCGGCATCTCGGCCGCTCATGATCAGCCGCCCGCTGGCGCCCAGCATGGACGCGTAGACCAGCTTCACCGGCGCGCCCTTCTCGGCGGCGTTGGCCGCGCTGGCGATGCATGCCGCGGGCGTTGCCTCGAGCAGGAACATGGTCTCGTTCTCGAGCAGCAGGTTGGCCACGCGCATCCGGTTGACCAGCTGCGCCTGGTTGGGATCGACCTTGGTCACCACCTCGCTGGCGATCACCTCCGGCGGCGGCGCGGCCGAGGCGGCGACGCCGATCCGCTCGAGGATAGCCGAGCCCGCCTCGCGGACGGCGAACGGATCTCGGCCGTGCAGCTCGAGCGTCCCGTACTGGCGCTCGACCACCTGCAGGCCGCACCGCACGTCGGCGTTCTTGACCGCGGCGTTGACCAGCGAGAACACCTCGTTGGCCGGCGCCACCTCCACATACAGCTGGGCCATCCCCGCCCAGGGCGGGTCGCCCTGGCAGGTCTGCGCGACGTACGCCGCCCATTGCGGCTGCATCGCATCGACCTCGACGAAGGCCCGGAGGTCGGTCACTCGTCGACGATCGCGACCACGGCGGCGTCGGTCGGGACGCCGCGGGTGGACTCCAGCTCACGGGCGGCGGAGCCCAGCGCCACCAGCACCAGGTCGCCCTCGCCGGCGCCGACCAGGTCGACCGCCACCAGCTCGTCGCCGCCCGATGCGGGCCGGATGTTCAGCAGCTTGAACCCCGCCAGACCCTCCGCTTTCTGGGTCGCGACGGTGCTTCCCGTCACGCGGCAGTACAGCACGGCACCCTCCTTATCCTCGCGGTCGCAGGCGCACGGCGCCGTCCAGCTCGTTCCAGGGAATGATCGAGTCCACCGCCGCCTGCACGCGATCGACCGCCATCATCAGGTGCTCGATGACGACGGCGAACTCCATGCTGGTGTCGGGTCGCCAGTCGGCCATGATCGACGCCGCCTTCTGCAGCAGCGCGACGGTCTCGGTCATCCCCCACTTGGCGGTGCGGGCTGCGGTCCGCTCGAGCAGCATCGCCGTCACGGAGCACAGCTCGGGCAGCCGCAGGTCGCCGTCGAGTGCGGCCTGCCGGCAGACCTGGAGCTGCTCGCCTGCCCAGAACAGGTCGAAGTTGCAGTACAGGACACAGGGCAGGTTGCCCATCGGCGGCAGTGTGAACTCGCGGAGCCGCGCGACGTCGGGCGGCTCCTCCAGCCAGCGTGCGGCTGTGAACTCACGGAGCTCCTCGACCAGCGTGGCCGCCGACACGTACGCCATCAAGCCCGCTCCATCCGCACGGGCAGCGAGCCGGTCTCGAGGATCTTGCGCCCGCAGCGAGCCAGCCCCTCGAGGTTCGACCGCACGCGCGCGACGTAGCTGACCTCGCCGAACGGCTTGGTCTCGCCGTAGAACAGGCACAGCGTCTGGCGGCCCGGGTAGTAGCCGATGTCGCCGGCGACGAGACGATCGTGATGGTGCCGTTCTTCGCCGAGCAGGAGAACGGCAAGACCGACGTCGTCGCCGGCGACATCGGCTACTACCCCGGCCGCCAGACGCTGTGCCTCTTCTACGGCGAGACGCAGCCGTTCGGCGAGGTGTCCTACGTCGCCCGTGTGCGCTCCAACCTGGAGGGGCTCGCCCGCTGCGGCCGGCGCCTGCTCGATACCGGGCACCTGCCGGTGAGGATGGAGCGGGCCTAGTGCCGTACGTCTCGGCTGCAACGCTCGTCGAGGAGCTGCGCGAGTTCACGAGCGAGCGCTGGCTCGGCGAGCCGGCGGACGTGACGAAGCTGCGCGAGTTCACGCTGCCGCCGATGGGCAACCTGCCCTGCGTGCTCTACTGC
>DATLLN010000046.1:0-8367 GCA_035537835.1 Gaiellales bacterium | reverse complement strand
GCCGCTACCGCATGCGCGGCTTCTCGATCTTCAAGAAGATCCCGCACTGGGACGAGCTCGTGTTCCTCCCGGGAACCCTCACGCGGTTCGTCATCGAGGGCTACCGCGAGAAGTGCGACACGACGACGGTGCTCGGCGCCCGCTTCGCGAAGAAGCCGATCGAGCTCGACATCCCGATCTACATCACGGGCATGAGCTTCGGCGCTCTCTCGCTCGAGGCGAAGATGGCGCTCGCGAAGGGCGCCTCGATGGCCGGCACGGCGACCTGCTCGGGCGAGGGCGGGATGATCCCGCCGGAGCGCGACTACTCGACGAAGTGGTACTACCAGTGCATCCAGAGCCGGTACGGGTTCAACCCGCACCACCTGATGCTCGCGGACGCGGTCGAGTTCTTCATCGGCCAGGGCTGCAAGGTCGGCCTCGGCGGCCACCTGATGGGCCAGAAGGTGACCGAGCAGGTCGCCGAGATGCGCTCGCTGCCGGCCGGCATCGACCAGCGCTCACCCGCGCGGCATCCCGACTGGCTCGGCCCGGACGATCTCTCGCTGAAGATCCAGGAGATCCGCGAGGCCACCAACTACCAGATCCCGGTGCAGCTCAAGCTGGGCGCGGCGCGCGTGTACGACGACGTCCGCATGGCGGCCAAGTGCGGCCCGGACATCATCTACCTGGACGGCGCCGAGGGCGGCACGGGCGCAGGCCCGCACATCGCCACCGAGGAGACCGGCATCCCGCTGATGGCGGCGATCCCCGAGGCCCGGCGGGCGCTCGAGGACGTCGGTCTGGCCGACGAGATCGACCTGGTCGTGGCCGGCGGCATCCGCAACGGCGGCGACGTCGCCAAGGCGATCGCCCTGGGGGCGAAGGCCGTCGCGCTCGGGCACTCCTCACTGATGGCGCTGAACTGCAACAAGGAGATCCCCGGCGTCACCGACTACGAGGGCACCGTCGGCGTCCCGGCGGGCTCCTGCTATCACTGCCACACCGGCCGCTGCCCGGTCGGCATCACGACGCAGGATCCCGAGCTGCGCAAGCGGCTGGTCGTCGAGGAGGCGGCCGAGCGGGTCTACAACTTCCTCCATACCCTGACGCTCGAGGTGCAGATGCTGGCTCGGGCGTGCGGCAAGACCAACATCCACAGCCTGGAGCCCGAGGACCTGGCGGCCCTGACAGTCGAGGCGGCGGCGATGGCGAAGGTGCCGCTGGCGGGCACGAACGACGTGCCGGGCGTGACCGAGGAGCGCACGCTGGCCGAGATGAAGGCCATGCTCGAGAAGCTCGTCTACGACCAGACCGAGCCCACCCAGGTGCCGAGCCACGCCCACACGGCGGGAGACTGACATGGCGAACCCGCAGGAACCACAGAAGATCGCATCGATCGACGCCGAGTACCTGTCCGGCCGGCGCTTCCCCTACCAGGAGGACATCAGCCTGGTGGATGACGTCGACCTGGAGGCGTCGACGCCGGGCGACGACATCAACTGGCTCGAGGACATCCAGCTGCTCGAGGAGGAGGGGACGCCCGCCGTTTTCGACCGGTACTCGAACTCGTTCCTCAAGATCTACTTCGCGATTCCGGAGGGGCGGGAGGACGAAATCGCCCGCAAGGTACTGATCAAACACCTCCAGGAAGGCAACTCTTACGGCATTCGCCTGAAGGAGTACCATTGCAAGTTCCCCCAGCCCGAGCTCGGCCCATGGGTCGAGGGGTCGAGGACGGTCGGCACCGATTGGAAGCCGCCCGTGCTCGAAGGCTGGGAGCCGCCGATGCACTAGCTCCGGTGGCCTCAAAGGCTCCGACCCCCGATGGAGCGTCCGGTACTCCCCACCGGGCGCTCCTTCCTTTTAACGGCGTTGCGGGTTGTGCCCGACGGACGCGCCGCCCGCGCCTGGGCGTAGTCCCGGCATGCTCGCACCGCTGGCCATCGCCGCAGTGCTGATCGCCGGCCACTCGGCGCAGGGCCGGCCGATCGTCGCCCACCAGCTCGGCGACCCGGCCGGCGCGCAGCGCGTGCTGGTGGTCGGCTGCATCCACGGCACGGAGTGCGCCGGCGTGCGGGTCGTGCGCGTGCTGCGCAGGATGCCGCTGCCGCCCGGCATCGACCTGTGGCTCGTCCCCGACCTCGACCCTGACGGCGTCGCGCACGGCACCCGGCTGAACGGGCGGGGCGTGGATCTCAATCGCAACTTCCCGGCCGGCTGGCGCCCCCGCGGCCGGCCGGGCGACCTCCAGTACCCCGGGCCGCGGCCGTTCTCCGAGCCGGAGTCGCGGGCCGCCCGGCGGCTGATCGACCAGGTCCGGCCGGACGTCACCATCTGGTACCACCAGCACATGGACCTGGTCTGGGCGTGGGGTCCGAGCCGCGCGGCCGGCGCCGCCTACGCACACGCCGCCGGTATGCGGTTCGCCCCGATGCGGTGGCTGGCCGGCACGGCGCCGCACTGGCAGAACACCGCCCTCAAACAGCGCTCGTTCGTTGTCGAGCTTCCCGCCGGAACGCTGTCCGCCGCAGCGGCGCGGCGCCAGGCACGCGGCGTGCTGGCGGCCGCGACGTCCGGCACCGGCCGGGCTGCCCGGCCGATCGCGTAGCCTGCGCGCCGTGCCCGTCCTGCTCGTCGCGGTCGCCTACGCGATCGGCTGCATCTCCCCCGGCTACCTGCTCGTGCGGCGCGCCACCGGGCTCGACCTGCGCGTCGCGCGGACCGGCAGCACCGGCGCCCGCAACGCCGGGCGGATGGCCGGCCGGCGCGTGGGTGCCGCCGTCTTCGCGCTCGACGTCGGCAAGGGTGCGGTCGCCGTCGGGCTGGCCGCGCTGGCGGGCGCCGGCGACACGGTCGAGGCCGCCTGTCTGCTGGCCGTGGTCGCCGGCCACGTGCTCCCCCTGCAGCTTCGCCTGCGCGGCGGCCGGGGCCTCTCGCCGGCGCTGGGCGGGCTGCTGGTAGCCGTCCCGCTGGCCGCGCTTGCCGCCCTCGTCGCCTGCGCGGTCGTTGCCGTGGCGACGAGGCAGCTGGTCGCCGCAGGCATCGCCGGAGCGGCGACCGGCGCCGCCGCCACCTGGCTGCTCGAGCCGGGCTGGGCGGCGGCGCTGGTCAGCGCGACGGCGGTCGTGATCGGCGCGGCACACTTCCGACGCGCAGGGTGATCAGGGGGGACTCAAAGCGTGTCGAATGTGCCGCGGCGCGCCGCCTGATCAGCTCCAGGGATAGGGGCTGTTCGAGACCGGGTGCAGGTCGCCGGTCGCGAAGCGCTCGAACCGGAACGGCCGCAGCACGCTGGAGTGGCCGCCGGTCATCACCTTCGCCACCTCCCGGCCCACGCCGATCATCTTGTACCCGTGGTTCGAGTCGGCGATCACGTACGCGTTCGGCCGCATGTAGTCGAAGATCGGGAAGCTGTCGACGGTGAAGCAGCCGACGCCGCCGGAGCGGATGTTCTTGTAGGTGGCGCGCTTGCCCTCGAAGCGCTTCATGCAGTGCGATAGCGAGGCGCACCACATGTCGGCGAAGCCCGGCTCGACCGAGGCGGTCGGGTACGGGTCGACGTCGAACCGCTCGCCGACGATCACCGGCGCCGCGCCGCCCTGCACGCCGTGCAGATCCTGCTTGAAGTAGTTGCCCCAGAACTCGTCGGTGATCAGCTTGCCCTCGTCGTCGTGCAGCGGGGCGTCCGAGTCGACGTGCAGCACCGGCGGCATGCTGCCGTCCTCCAGCGAGAGCAGCGACGGGTCGACCTCGATCTCGCCCTCCTGCAGGTACCAGTACGTCCACATGTGCTGATCCTTGTGCACGTCGCCGGACGGCGTCCGCACGTCCGTGTGGTCGGGCAGGCCGAGCATCTCCCACAGCTCCGCGACCCACGGCCCGACCGCGATCACGACCTGCTCCACGGCGACGTCGCCCTGGTCGGTCTTGACGGTCGTCACCGCGCCGGAGCCGTCCATGTCGAAGCCGGTTACCCGCACGCCGTCGACGATCCGGGCGCCGGCCTCCCTGGCCTTCGCGGCCAGCCCGTGCATCGACGCCATGTTGTTGGCGAAGCCGCCCTTGTGCTCGTGCAGGGCGACGTGCACGCCCTGCGCGCGCCAGTCCGAAAACATGTTGGTCATGTACGCGCGCACCTCGTCCTCGCCGACGATCAGGTCGGACGGGTAGCCGATCCGCTGCTGCCGCTCGTGCACCTCGGTGAGGTCGGCGACCTGCCGCTCGGCGCCCAGCGCCATATAGCCGACCGGGTGGTACGAGAAGGCCTGCGGATCCTGCTCCCAGACCTCGACGTTGACGGCCATCAGCTCGCTCATCGCCGGCTGGTAGTAGTTGTTGCGCACGACCCCGCACGCGATGCCGGATGCGCCGGCCCCAACGCCGGTCTTGTCGACCAGCAGCACGTCCGGCTCCTCACCGGCCGCTCGCTGCTCCTTGGCGAGGTGCCAGGCGGTGGAAAGCCCATGCACCCCGGCACCGATGATCAGGTACTTCGCGCTCTGCGGCAGACTCATTGCTCCTCCTATTGCCTTTACGGCAATGTCATTTCACTGGACTCGATCCCAGTGTACCCGAGGGACGCCGACAGCGCCTCACATGCCTGGAGCAGAGCCGGAAGCGCCGCCTCGCGCTGTCGCCGGCGAAACCGGTCGGCGGGGCCCTGGATGCCGAGCACCGCCGCCAGATCGCCGTTGGCGCCGAACACCGGCGCGGCCAGGGCGTTGAGGTCGGCCTCACGCTCGCGCACGGCCTGTGCCCAGCCCTGCTTGCGCACGGCGTCGATCTCGCGGCGCAGCGCCTTGGGCTCGGTGATCGTGCGGTCGGTGTACGCGTCGAGCGCATCGGGAGCCCGCAGCCCGCGGGCGAACGCCAGCATCACCTTGCCGGTGGCGGTGGCGTGGGCGATGCTCGGCCGGCCGACGCGGGCGATGCTGGCGACGGCCGCACTGCTGGCCACGAAGTCGACGGTCACCGCCTCGCCCTCGCCGGGGATCGACAGCGTCGTGGTCTCACCGGTGGCGGCCTCCAGCGCGGCCAGGTGCGGCCGTGCCAGAGCCCGGAGATCGACGCTGGACAGCGCGTGGTTTGCAAGGCGCATCAACTGTGGGCCGAGCCGGTAGCGGCCGGTCTCGCTGACGTACTCGACGTACCCACCGGCGACCAGCGTCGCCAGCAGGCGCGACACCGTGCTGGCGTTGATCTCCGTCCGCCGCGACAGCTCGTTGGTGCCGACCTCGCCCGGCAGCTCGAGGAATGCGTCCAGCACGCGCATGGCGCGCTCGACGGCTTCCAGCTTGCGCTCCGCGGGACGTCCTGTGGGCGGCACGCGCCCTATTGTGCCGTACACTCGGGCCCGATGGGTCGAGCCACCGCTCAGCGCACCCCGTTCGACGGTGCGTTCCGCGCGATCGCGGGCGCGGCCTTCGAGGCGGTGGACGGCTGGGAGACCGCCGCGGACTTCGGCGATCCGGTGGCCGAGCACCGCGCCGTCCGCGAGGGCTGCGGGGTGTGCGACGCCTCGCCGCTGCGCAAGTGGGATGTTCGCGGACCCGGCGCCGCCCTCGCCGTGGAGCGGTTCTTCACCAACGAGATGGGGACGCTGCAGCGCGGCCAGCTCCGCTACGGCGCGTTCTGCGACGACGACGGGATGATGCTCGGAGATGGCATCGCCTTCCGCTTCGCCGACCAGGAGTTCGGCCTGGTGACGCGCCTGGAGACGGACGGGGAGGCGTTCGCCGAGGCCGCCGGCGACGCCGAGTACGAGCTGAAGGACGTCACGGCCGAGGCTCCCCACCTGCAGCTGCAGGGCCCCGGCTCGCGCACGGTGCTGGAGTCGCTCGCGCGCCGCGACCTGGGCGGGCTGCGCTACTACCGGTTCCTGCCCGAACCGGTGCTGGTCGGCGGAGTGCCGGTGTCGATCGCCCGCTGCGGCTACACCGGCGAACTGGGGTACGAGCTGTACACCGAGCCGGCTCACGCCGGGCGGCTGCTGGACGCCATCATCGGCACCCGGCGCGTGCGGCCCTACGGCATGCGGGCGATGGAGACCCTGCGCCGCGAGGCCGGGCTGATCCTGCTCGGCCTCGACTTCGAGCCCGGTGCCAGCGATCCGTTCGAGCTCGGACTCGACCGCGTCGTGAGGCTGGCCAAGCCGGCCTTCCGCGGCCGCGACGCGCTGCTCCGGCGCTCCGCCGGGGGCCTCGCGCGGCGGCTTGCGTCCCTGGCAATGGACGGCGAGGAGCCGCCGGCGCCCGGCGCCGAGGTGCGGGCCTCCGGGCGCGCCGTCGGCGACGTGCGGAGCGCCGGGCCGGCGCCGACCGTCGGCCGGCCAGTGGCGCTGGCCGTGCTCGAGACCTCCGAGATCGAGGTCGGCCGACGGGTCGAGATCGACGGCCAGGGCGCCCGCGTGACCACCCATCCGGCGTACGATCCGGAGAAACTGCGACCGAGGTCATAGAGCGAGAGGAGCACGACGTGGCGATTGTGGCGACACCCACCGGCGCATTCATCGGCGGCCAATGGGTCGACGGGGACGGCGAGCGGATCGACGTCCACAGCCCCTCGACCGGCGAGCTCGTGGGATCCGTGCAGGCGTCGACGCCCGCGCAGGTCGACGCCGCCGTCGCCGCGGCCAAGGCCGCCTTCCCCGCCTGGCGGGCAACCTCGGTGCTGGAGCGGGTCGAGATCTGCCGCCGAGCGTTCGACATGTGCATGGAGCGCAACGAGGAGATCGCCCGGATGATCTCGATGGAGGTCGGCAAGACCATCCGCGAGTCCCGGGAGGAGATGGAGGAGTTCACGGTCGACCACTTCCGGCGGGCGTCCGAGGACGTGCTGCGGCACACCGGCGCCGTGCACCCCTCGACCCAGGAGCGGACGACGAACAAGCGGATCCTGGTCGTCCAGGAGCCGATCGGCGTGATCGCCGCGGTCAGCCCGTGGAACTTCCCGGTGGACATCGCCGGCATCCCGATCGTCTACGGCCTGGCGCTCGGCTGCACCGTCGTCTGGAAGCCGTCCGAGTACGCGCCCCTGTGCGCCCAGATGTTCACGCAGCTGCTCTCCGACGCCGGCTTCCCGCCGGGAACCATCAACGTCGTGCACGGCCGCGGCGAGACCGGCGCCCAGGTCGTCCGCCATCCGGACGTCGCCTCGATCGTGTTCACCGGCTCCGTCGAGACCGGCGAGAAGGTCGCCCGCGACGCCGGCCTCAAGAACCGGGTGCTCGAACTGGGCGGCAACGGCCCGCAGATCGTGTTGCCCGATGGCGACCTCGAGAAGGCCGCGGACGCCGCCATCGTCGGCTGCTTCTACCTGGCCGGCCAGTGCTGCACGGCGGCCGAGCGGATCCTCGTCCACTCGTCGGTCTAAGACCGGTTCATCGAGCTGCTGGTTCAGCGGGCGCGGGGCCTGAAGGTGGGTGATCCGCTGGACGACGAGACGGACATGGGCCCGCTGTGTACGCCGGCCGTGCTGGAGCGGACGAAGCAGCACGTCGCCGATGCGGTCGACAAGGGCGCAACGGTCGTCCTCGGCGGCGGCAGCGACGGCCAGTTCCACGAGCCGACGGTGATCGACGGCGTCACCAGCGCGATGCGGATCGCGCAGGAGGAGACGTTCGGCCCGGTCGCTCCGATCATGGCGTTCGAGACCTTGGACGAGGCGCTGGCCATCGCCAACGAGACGGAGTACGGGCTGACCGCATCGGTCTTCACCCGCTCGCTGCACGACGCGTGGCGGGCGGCGGAGGCGCTGCAGCACGGCACCGTCCACATCAACGAGACCACGAACTACTGGGATCAGCTGGCGCCGTTCGGGGGCGCCAAGAAGTCGGGATCCGGCCGCGAGCTGGCGGCGTGGATCATCGACGCCCTGACCGAGACCAAGCAGATCACCTTCGATCTCGGCTGATCACTGCGTCCAGACCAGGCACGGCGCGTTTCGGCTGACCCGCCGGGCGGCGCGCCGGTGCCGCCAGCGCCCGTACCTCGCCGGGTCGGGGCCGAACACCAGCAGCCCGATCTGGTGGTCGCGGGCGACCTCCATCGCAGCCCGCTCCGGTCGCGGGCTGTGGAACAGGAACTGCTCCGCCCGGACGCCGGACTCGACCGCCTGGCGGACGGCGGCAGTCGCCGAATCAAGCGCGTCCGGGTCGCCGAACGACCGCGGGCCGCGGGCGGCCGGGTTCATGTTCAGCGGGATGCCGTCGCAGACCATCAGCTCGCTGCCTGCGTCGCAGGCGGCGTCGATCGCGAACCGCACTGCCTGGTCTGGACGCAGTAGCGCCGGCCGTCAGCCGAGGTCGAACGTGATCTGCTTGGTCTCGGTCAGCGCGTCGATGATCCAGCCGGCGAGCTCGCGCCCCGAACCGGATTTCTTCGCGCC
>DATLLN010000045.1:0-8586 GCA_035537835.1 Gaiellales bacterium | reverse complement strand
GCGTCGCCACCCACTCCTCGCCGCTGCCGAAGTCGCGGACGTAGCCGAACGCGACGTCCGACAGCGCGGGGCCGTCGGCGAAGGCGATGGAGATGCAGTAGAAGGGCAGGCCGCGTTTGGCGTTCAGCGAGCCGTCGATCGGGTCGACCACCACGCGCCACCGCGACTCGCCGTCGCCGTAGACCCGCTCGCCCAGCTCCTCGGAGACCAGCCGGAACGAGATGCCGCGCCCGGCCAGCGCCTCCAGCCGGCGGACGACGGCCGACTCGGCCTCCTGGTCGACGACGGTCGTTTCGTCCCCGCCGACGCCGCGGCCGACCACCGGCTCGCGATCGTCACGGGTGGGCAGTCGCCGAAGCACGCCGTCCACGTCCTCGGCGACGCCCTGGCAGAACTCGAGCCAGTCGGCTCTCAATCGTCCGACAGCGGGTTGAGCAGGAAGCCCGACCACAGCTTCGGGAAGAAGTACGTCGACTTCTGCGGCATCACGCTCCCGGACGCCGTCACACCCTGCACCTGCTCGACGGTGGGGGCCCGCAGCAGGAACGCCGCGCCGGCCTCGCCGGAGTCGACCAGCGCCGTCGCGTGGTCGAGCCCGCGCAGGTAGCGGACGCCGTCCGTCGTCAGGAACTGCTCTCCGTCGAGGCCGAGCAGCGGCGAGAGGACGAGCGCCTCCAGCACGGCTGCGTCGATCGCGCGCACGGCGGCCGGCACGCCGGGCATGCCCAGCATCGCCGCCGACGGATCGCTCAGCTCGGCGATCAGCGCCGGCTGCTCGGAGCCGCGCCAGACGGCGAACGCGATGGTGTCGATCGGCACCTCGTTCAGCTCGGCCTCGACCACGGCGGCCGGCGTACCCGCCGGCAGCTCGCGGATGCTGAACGCCTGCAGAAACCGGCGGTCGACGTCGCGATGGCTCATCACCACGCGGTGGGTCGGGTAGATCGCCAGCCCCTCGTCGCGCAGGTTGCACAGGCACATCAGGATGAAGTCGTAGGGCCGGTCGCCCTCCGGATCGCCCTCGGCCGCCCGCCGCTCGTCGCGGTAGGCGATCGCCGTCTCGTAACGGTGGTGGCCGTCGGCGATCAGGATCTCGCGCTCGGCCATCGAGTCTCGGACGGCGCCGATCACCGCCGGGTCGGTGACCTCCCAGAAGCGATGGACGGTGCCGTCGAAGTCGGTCGCCTGCATGTCCGGGTCGACCGCCGCTGCCGAACCCAGCCCCCCGGACGCGGTGCCGTCGGGGTCGTCGTAGACGCCGAGGATCGGCGAGAGGTTCGCCCGCGTGGCGCGCATCAGCTCCAGCCGCTCGGCGCGCACCGAGGCGTGGGTGTGCTCGTGCGGGCGGACGCGGCCCTCGTCGTACGGCGACAGCCGCACCGCAGCGAAGAACCCACGGCGGGCGCGGTCGACGCCGTCCGGAGCGGTGAACGTCTGCTCGTGCCACCACAGCGCCGGCCGATCGTCCCGGGCGAGAACGCCGTCACGCGTCCACTGGTGCATCAGCGTGGCGGCGGCCTGGGCGTCGGCGTCGTCGGGCAGCTCGAGGCGGACGATGGAGTACTCGCAGCGGCGGATCAGCGCCGCGCGCTGCGGCGCGGTGACCACGTCGTAGGGCGGTGCCACGACGTCCGCGAGGTCAACCTTCGACTGGTCGTAGCGAAGCGCCCTGAGCGGCTCCAGCGCGGTGCGCGTGGCGGTGGAGGACATCGCCAGCAGTCTAATAGACTGACCATCGGATGGCCGGTGACACGTGGGTCGAGGAGCTGGAGGACGGACAGGTCGTTGACGCGACCTTCGCCGTGCAGCGCAAGACCCGGCGCCGGACGCGGGCCGGCGACCCGTTCCTGAGCGTCGAGCTGGCGGATCGCACCGGCCGCGTTCCCGCCGTTGTCTGGAATGACGTCAACGTCATTGACGGACGCTTCACCGAGGGTGACACGGTGCGCGTGCTGGGCCGGGTCGGCACGTACGACGGCCGGCTGCAGATCGAGCTCCGCGACCTCGAGAAGCTGGCGCCGGGGGACGCGCTGGAGCTGCTCCCGGGCGCCCGCCGCGACGCCGAGACGCTGGACGGGATGGTCGAGTTCCTGGCCGCCGAGATCCACCACCCTGGGCTGGCGGCGCTGGTCGGCCGCTTCCTGGGCGACGCGCCGTTCCGCGCCCGGTTCCGGGCCGCGCCGGCGTCGGAGACGCACCACGCCTACGCCGGCGGGCTGCTCGAGCATACGGTGGCCGTCGCCGCGATCTGCCGGGAGACGGCGCAGCTGCACCCGCGGCTGAACGGCGACCAGCTGCTGGCGGCGGCGCTGCTGCACGACGTCGGCCGCACCGAGACCTTCCGCCCCGGGGTGACGATCAGTGTGTCCGACGAGGGCCGGCTGATCGGGCACGTGCTGGCCGGTGTGCGGATGATCGACGGCGCCGCGCGCGAGATCGCGCTGGACGAGGACGCGCTGCTGCCGCTGCTGAACGCCGTCGCAGGACACCACGGACCGCTCGAGGGACGGCGGCTGGAGACGCCCGAGGCGGTCGTCCTGCACTGGGCCAACACGCTCGACGCCCGGGTCGCCGAGGCTCTCTAGGCCTCAGCCGAGCGGCGTCCGCGGTGCGTAGCGATGGTGCAGCATGAGCGCGTTCCCGGCCGGGTCGCGGAAGAACGCCATCAGGCAGACGCCGGTGTCCAGGGTGTCGGCGGCGAACTCGACGCCGCGGCTCTCGAGCTCGGCCCGGGCGGCCACGATGTCCTCGACGTGGAAGGCGACCGGGTGCGTGTTCACGGCGAACGTCATCCCCATCGCCTCCGAGCGGATGACGCTCAGGGTGAGGCCGCCGGCCTCGAATTCGGCGCCGTCGCGGCTGCCGTAGCGAGCTGTTTGCGGCAGGCCGAGCACCTCGCCGTAGAAATGCACGGATGCCGGGAAGTCGGTCGCGGAGACCGTAACGAAGTCGACGCCGGTGATGGTGGGCGCAGCTGTGGCCATGACTCACTCCTCGATCGGGATTGGCGGAGAGCGTAGCGGGGCGCGTGACGTTGCCCACCGAAGCGACGGACTCGGGGGTTCGAGCGGGTCGGGGTCAGACCCAATCCGCCCCCGCGTGCGCGTCCCGCGCGTGGTTCGCGACCCCTCGGTGCCGGGCTTCGATTAATGGCTCTGGCACCGCTCTGACCCCGCTCTGACCCGGGTCAGACCCCGGGGGGGTCAGGTGCAACGAACGTCGTGGGGAGGTCGCGGAGGTGCCCGTATGTAAAGCGAACTTGACATCGTCGCTATGTCAAGCTAGCTTTACATGGTCATGCGAAACGAGATCCGGGAGCTGCGAGGAACGCGGGGGCTGAGCCAGGCCCAGCTGGGCGAGGCGATGGGCGTCTCACGGCAGACGATCATCGCGATCGAGACGGAGCGGTACACGCCGTCGCTGCCGCTGGCCATCGCCCTGGCCCGCTACTTCGAGCTGCCGGTCGAGGAGGTGTTCCATGCTGATGGAACCGCGTAGCCTGTACCGCAGCCGGTGGTTCATGCCGGCGTTCAGTACGTTTCTCGGCCTGCTCATCCTGGGGGCGTTCGTCGCCGCCGACGACCTGGGCACCGGGGTGGCCGGGCTGGGGATGATGGTGGCCGTCGGACTGATCTTTCTGATCGGCGGCCGCCGCAGCGAGACGCTGGCCGGCCTGGGCGGCCCCGGCCGCGACGAGCGCTGGGAGATGATCGACACCCGCGCGACGGCGTTCGCCGGGAGCGTGCTGATCGCAGCGCTGATCGCCTGCTGGCTGTGGAATATCGCCCACGACGGCGACGGCTCGCCGTACGGGCAGCTGATGGCGATCACCGGCGTCGCCTACATCGCCGGGGTTGCGCTGCTGCGCTGGCGCGGATAGCCGCCGCGGGGACGGTCACACGTTGAACCGGACGTTCAGCGTGTCGCCGTCCTGGACGACGTAGTCGCGACCCTCGACGCGGATCCAGCCCCGGCGCTTCGCCTCGGCCTCGGAGCCGGCCTCGACCAGCCTGTCCCACTCGATCACCTCGGCGCGGATGAAGCCGCGCGCCAGGTCGGTGTGGATCCGCCCGGCGGCCTCCTGCGCGTCCTGGCCGCGGCGGATCGTCCACGCCCGCGTCTCCTTCGGCCCGGTGGTGAAGAACGGGATCAGGTCGAGCGCCGTGTAGGCGGCCAGGCCGACCCGCTCGATCGCCGGCTGGTCGATGCCCAGCTCCTCGAGGAACGCGGCGCGATCCCCGGCCTCGAGCTCGGCGATCTCGGCCTCCAGCTTCGCGTCCAGCGCCGTCGTCTCGATCCCCCGCTCGGCGCCGAACGCCCGCAGCCGCTCGACGGCCTCCGCGTTGCCCGATTCGTCGACGTTGGCGATGTACAGCGCAGGCTTGGCCGTCAGCAGGTCGAGCGCCTCTGGCACCTCGACGTCCAGCGACCGGGCCGGACGGCCCTCCTCCAGCGCGGCCGCCAGCGTCTCCAGCACCTCGCGTTCAGCCGCCAGCTCCTTGTCGCCCGACTTCGCCAGCTTGCTCGTCCGCTCCAGCCGCCGCTCGACCGCCGCCTGGTCGGCGAACACCAGCTCCAGCTCCACGGTCTCGGCATCGTCCAGCGGGTCGACCTTGCCGGACGGATGGGCCACGCCCTCGTCCTGGAAGCAGCGGACGACCAGCAGCACGGCGTCCGTCGTGCGCATGTGGGCGAGCAGCTCCGGCCCCAGCCCCTCGCCGCGCTTGGCGCCGCGGACGAGCCGCGTCAGGTCGACCACCTCGAGCGTCGCCGGCACCACCTTGACCGACTCGGACACCTCCGCCAGCGCGCCCAGACGCGGGTCGCGGACGTCGGCCACGCCCTGGCTCGCGTCCTGGGCCACGGATTGCCCGCAGAGGCACCGCATCACGGTCGTCACGCCCGACCACGGCAGCCCGAGCAGCCCGAGTGTCGCCATCAGGCGCTCACCGCGATCGTGCCAGTGACCGCGCCCAGCGCGACGCCGGCCGCGACATCGCTGGTGTGATGTGCCCCGACGTAGACCCTGCTGGCCGCCATCGCCGCGGCCATCGCCACCCACACGGGCGCCAGCGACGGCCGCGCCTCGATCAGCACGATCGCGGCGGCCGTGGACATCGCCGCGTGGCTGGACGGGAACGAGCCGGACGAGGGCAGCGCCACCAGCGGCTCGGCGTCGGCCGGCGCCGGGCGCTCACGGCCGACCAGCAGCTTGACGGCGTAGTTCGCGCCGAGGCTGCCCCACACCGTCGCCGCGGTCTTCAGCGGACGGCCCGCCGCGACCCCGACGGCCACCCACAGCACACCGTAGTTGCCGGCCGTCGTGTACGGCACGACCAGCCGGTCGAGCCAGGGACGGCGGAGCGATCTCAGAAGCCGATCCGCCCGACGTGCGACTCGTGCTTGACGTAGCAGACGCGGTTGAGCATCACGTGCGTGGTCGTGTCCTCGCCCGCCAGGGCGACCCTGTCCTCGCCGGTGTCGAGCGCCGTCTCCAGCTTCGCCCACTCCACCTGCGCCAGCTTCATGGAGAGGATCAGCCCGCCCTCGAACCCGATCTCGACCCTGACATCCGTCTCAGCCATGCTCTGCTCCGTTTCTCGAAGGCTCAACCAGCTCGACCAGCACACCGTCGGCGCTCTCGGGGTGGATGAACGCCACCCGCAGCCCGAACAGCCCGACCCGCGGCGTCTCGTCGATCAGCTCGTAGCCCGCGGCTGCCGCGTCCGCCAGGGCCTGCTCGATGCCGTCAACCCGGTAGGCGATGTGGTGCATCCCCTGGCCGCGCTTCGCCAGGAACCGCCCGACCGGGGTGTCCTCCCCGAGCGCCGCGAGCAACTCGATGCGATCGCCGCCGACCAGCATCGACGCCGCCTCCACCCCCTGCTCGGGCACGACCTCGCGGTGCTCGCACGTGGCGCCGAGCAGCGTCTCGTACCGCGCCACCGCAGCGTCCAGGTCCAACACGGCGTGCCCGATATGATGCACCTCCAGCGCTCGCATTGCCGCCGCCATCCTAGTCGGCGGGGAAATCCCACGAACGAGCAACAGGAGCAGCGCATGAGTTTCCTCGACAAGATCAAGCAGCAGGCGACCGACGTCGCCACCACGGTCGTCGACAAGACCCAGGAGACGGCCAAGACGGGCCAGATCCAGATCCAGCTCCGCAACCTGAAGAGCGAGGAGAAGGACGCGCTGGTGGCCCTCGGCCGCGAGACGCACCGGCTCTACCAGGAAGGTCAGCTGGAGGGGGCGAAGGCCGCGGACACGCTCGACTCCCTGGTGGGGTCGGTCAACGACGTCCGCTCACGGATCTCCGCCAAGGAGGAAGAGATGGCCGCCAAGACCGGCGACGAGCCCTCCGGCGAGACCGTCGACTCCGAGGCCGAGGAGGTCCCCACGGACGCCGAGGCGCCCGACACGACCACGACCACGTCCTAGGAGGGCTGCTCCGGCTTCCCGGCGCGGAACACCGGCTCCGGCAGCCCCAGGGCACCGTTGCCGTTCCCATGGGCGTGCGTCACGTCGTCATCGTCCGGCAGTGCGACGCCGATCAGGCCCGACGCGTCTGACTCTGGCTCGAGGCCCTCGAGCAGCCGGTCGATGTCGGGCCGGTCGAGCGTCTCCCGCTCGAGCAACGCCTGAGCCAGCCGGTCGAGATGCGGGCGATAGCGGCTGATCAGCCGCACGGCCTCGGCGTACGCCTCGTCGGTGATCTCCCGCTGCTCTTCGTCGCGCATCCGCTTCGTCTCTTCGGACAACGCATAGTTGTCGGCGCGCACCTGCTGTGACTGTGTGGTCCGGCCCATGCCCCAGTCGAACACCATCGAGCGGGCGATCGCCGTCGCCCGGTCGAGGTCGTTCGCGGCGCCGTTGGTGATCCGGCCGAACACCACCTGCTCGGCGGCGCGGCCGGCCAGTGTGACCTTCAGCCAGTCCTCGAGCTCGTCCTTGGAGAGCACGTAGCGGTCTTCCTCGGGCAGGCTCATCATGAAGCCGAGCGCGCGTCCGCGGGGCACGATCGTCACCTTGTGGATGTCCTCGCTCATCAGCCGGGCGACCAGCGCGTGGCCGGCCTCGTGATACGCGATGACGCGCTTCTCCTTGTCGGTGATCAGCTTGTGCTGCTGCAGGCCGGCGACGACCCGCTCGACGGCGAAGTCGAAGTCCTGCTGCTCGAGCTCCTGGGCGCCGCGGCGGCCGGCTGCGATCGCCGCCTCGTTGCAGATGTTGGCCAGGTCGGCGCCGGTCAGCCCAGATGTCTGGCGGGCGATCGCCGACAGCTGAACGTCCGCCGCCATCGGCTTGCCCCGGGTGTGGACGCCGAAGATCTCCTCGCGGCCCGACAGGTCGGGCGGCGAGACGTGGATCTGGCGGTCGAAACGGCCGGGCCGGAGCAGCGCCGTGTCGAGATCCTCGAGCCGGTTCGACGCCGCCATCACGATCAGCTGCTGGCTCTCCTCGAAGCCGTCCAGCTCGACCAGCAGCTGGTTCAGCGTCTGGTCGTGCTCGCGGTTCTGACCGCCGCCGGTGCGCGACGTGCCGACGGCATCGAGCTCGTCGATGAACACGATCGCCGGCTGGTTCTTGCGCGCCGTCTCGAACAGCTTGCGGATGCGGGCGGCGCCCAGCCCGACGTACATCTCGACGAACGACGACGCGCTCTGGAAGTAGAAGTTCGCGCCCGACTCGTGGGCCACGGCCTTCGCCAGCAGCGTCTTGCCGGTGCCCGGCGGGCCGTACAGCAGTACGCCCTTGGGCACGCGGGCTCCGAGCTTCTGGAAGCGCCGCGGGTCGCGCAGTAACTCGACGATCTCCTCGAGCTCCGCCCGCGCCTCCTCGACGCCGGCGACGTCTTCCCAGCGCACGCTGGAGTTGGACTTGGGATCGATTGTCTTCGGCTTCGTGCTGGGGATCGCGCGGACGAGCTTCCACGTCAGGAACACCAGCAGCGCGAAGCACAACGGAATGAACCAGGTCAACAGAAACGCATGCAACGCGTCGATGATGTCGCTCAGCATCTGACCCAGAACGTCGAGCATCCTTTACAACCGTACCCCCGCATCGTGGCGCCGCCTAGGGCCGGCCGCCCGAATCCTCGAGCCGCAGCACCTCGTCCAGCGCGGTGCGGGCGACCTCGAGCTCGTCAGCGGTCGGCTCGCGGGTCGCCGCGGAGCGCTGCAGCGCGAACCCGGGCCGCAGCATCATCTGCGCCACGCGGCTCTGGCGATTGCGCTGGATCCACCCGAAGGTCTCGGTGGCGATGCCGACCGCGGCGAAGCTGACGGCCAGCCGGGCGGGGCCGCGGCGGGCGGCGGGCAGCCGCGACACCAGCGCATTGCCGGCGACGGTCGCGGCGAGCATCGGCGCCACCAGGTGCGAGCCGCACCGCTCGTGCTCCGTGCTCTGCTGCTCGGCGTCCGCGCCGCGCTCGTAGCCGCCGATCGCCTTGTGCTCAGCCCCGTGGTAGCGGGCCAGCTGCGAGCTGCGCTGCGACGCCAGCGCCGGCTGCAGCGAGATCCCCGCGCCGGCGACCTCGGCGGTCAGCGGCCGCACGCGGCCCGCGCGCAGCACACGGGTGAGGAC
>DATLLN010000044.1:0-2291 GCA_035537835.1 Gaiellales bacterium | reverse complement strand
TCCCAGCGGACGCTGGGCGAGCGCCGTCCGGAGGGAGCCCGCGCCGCGGCAGTGGCCGCAAGCGACGACGCGCTGCTCGAGGTCTCGGGGCTGCACGTCCAGTACCGCCACGGAAGCCGCGCAGCCGTGGACGACGTCTCGTTCAGCATCCCGCAGGGGCGCTGCGTCGCCCTGGTCGGCGAGTCCGGAAGCGGCAAGACCACCGTCGGCCGGTGCATCGCCGGCCTTCACGAGCCGACGTCGGGGCGGATCGTGTTCGACGGCCAGGAGCTCGCTGGGTCGGCCCGCCGCCGCTCGCTCGACCAACGCCGACGGATCCAGATCGTCTTCCAGAACCCGTTCGAGTCGCTCAACCCGCGGCACCGCGTCAGCTCGTCGATCGAGCGGCCGCTGCGGGTGCTGCGGAAGCTGAATCGCGGCGATGCCGACCGCGAGGTGGGCGAGCTGCTGGATCGTGTGCGCCTGCCCCGGCGGGTCGCCGATCGCTTCCCGATCGAGCTCTCGGGCGGCGAGCGTCAGCGCGTGGCGATCGCGCGGGCGCTGGCGGCGAAGCCCGACCTGCTGGTCTGCGACGAGGTGACGTCGGCGCTCGACGTCTCGGTGCAGGCCGCGGTGCTCGAGCTGCTGTCCGAGCTGCAGCGCGACCTCCGGCTGAGCATGCTGTTCATCACGCATAACCTGGGGGTCGTTGCCTGCATCGGTGACTCCGTGCTGGTAATGGATCAGGGGACGCTGCGCGAGAGTGGGCCGTGCGCCCAGGTGCTCGCGGCGCCTGTCGACGACTACACCCGGCGGCTGCTCAGCGCAGCTCCGCGACTCCCGGATGCCGCTGTCAGCTGATCAGACGACGGCGGTGGTCGGCGGCACGCTGGTCAGCCCGGGTAGGTCGGTGCGCGGCGACGTGCTGATCGAGGCCGGCCGGATCGCGGCGGTCGGCCAGGTCGACGCGTCCGGTGCTCGGGTGGTCGACGCCTCCGGCTGCCTGGTGCTGCCGGGCGCGATCGACGTGCACACGCACGTGTTCGGCGGCATCGAGGGCGACACACGCTCGGCGCTGATCGGCGGCACCACCTCGGCGCTGGCGTTCGTCGACGCCGAGCCGGGGGAGACGCCGGCGCAGGCCGCGCGGCGGACGCTGGAGGACGAGATGCCGCGCTCGCTGATCGATCTCGCCTTCCACGCCGTGATCTGGGAGCCGCAGTCCTACCGCCGCGGCGACCTGCGCGACGTGGCCGAGCTGGGGGTGGGCAGCGTCAAGCTGTGGCTGGCCTACATCGAGCTGGGCATCCAGGCGGACGACGACGTCGCCTTCGCGGTGATCCAGGAGGCGGCCGAGCTGGACATGGTCGTGCTAGCCCACTGCGAGAACGGGCGCGTGATCGACGTGCTGACCAAGCAGCTGGTGGAGCGCGGCGAGCTGGGTCTCGGCTCGCTGCCGCGCAGCCGGCCGATCGAGCTCGAGGCGGAGTGCGTGCATCGCTTCCTGATGATGGCCGAGCTGGCCGGCGCCGAGCCATACGTCGTCCATGTCACCGGCCGCGAGCCGCTCGAAGAGATCGTGGCCGCCAGGCGGCGAGGCGTGCCGGTGCACGGCGAGGTCTGCTCGCACCACCTGCTCTTCGACGTCGCCGATCACGGCGGGCCGGACGGCCTGCGCTACGTGATGACGCCGCCGCTGCGCACGGCGGACGACCGGGCGGCGCTGCTGGCCGGCCTGCGCGACGGCGGGCTCGACACGTACGCCTCCGATCATTGCCACCTCTCGATGCGCGAAAAGCTGGCCGTCGCCGACGACTTCACCCAGGTGGGCACCGGGCTGCCCGGGATCGGGGCCCGGCTGCCGCTCGGGTTCGGGCTGCTCGATCCGGAGCAGCTGGTGCAGGTCGCCTGCGAGGCGCCGGCGCGGATCTTCGGCCTCTATCCGCGCAAGGGCGTGATCGCCGAGGGCAGCGACGCCGACCTGGTGGTCTGGGATCCGTCCGCGCCGAGCACGCTGACGCTGGACGGGATCGGCGACGGGCTCGACTGGACGCCCTACGACGGGATGGAGGTGCCCGGGCGGATCGCGCACGTGCTCGCCCGCGGCGACCACGTGGTGGTCGACGGGCGCTGGGAGGGCGATGGGCACGAGGGCGAGTACCTGCCCTCGGCGCGCGTCAGCCCGCCGTCCAGCCTCCGTCAACGGTGACAACGCTGCCGGTCATCGAGCTGGAGTCCTCCGACAGGATGAAGGCGATGGTGGCGGCGATCTCCTGCGGGCGGGCGGAGCGGCCGATCAGGTTGCGGTGGGC
>DATLLN010000043.1:0-4223 GCA_035537835.1 Gaiellales bacterium | reverse complement strand
CCACGGCACCGCCGGCCGCCGCCCAGGCCCCCGAGCCGGCCGCGCCCGGCGGTCCGCTGCAGGTGGAGCGCATCGAGTCGGCGTTCGTGTTCCAGCCGGACGTCACGATCACCGAGGTCGACGGCCGCACGGCGACGCTCGTCGGCGGGCGGGTCGGCGTGCTCACCGACGGCACCTTCTTCGCGGGCGGCGGCCTCAACACGCTCGCCAATCCCGAGGACGACCTCAAGCTGACCTACGGCGGGCTCGTGCTGGGATGGCAATTCGTCGAGCGAGGGCCGGTGAGTCTCGGCGTGACGGGGTTGATCGGTTACGGCGAAGCGACGCTCGGCGACGACGTCACCGCCGTCAGACCCACCGATCCACGCAGGGGCTTCGCCGGCGGCCCCACCACCGTGCGCGTCCTCACCACGCACGGGTTCTTCGTCGCCGAGCCGCAGGCGACGGTGCAGTGGCGCATCCTGCGCTGGCTGGCCCTCGACGGCAGCGCCGGCTATCGCGCCGTGGCCGGGGCCGACTGGCACGACGAACGCATCAGAGGCGTTGCCGGCCGCATCGGCATCCGCTTCGGGGGTTAGCGGCGTCCCGTCGCCGCGGGTACGGAGCGCGACGCTTCAGCGTCGCGGTAGAAGCTTGCCGCGGCGCCCACCGCAGCCTCTAAATACACAGCGCGCCCGCCAGCGCCCCCACCAGCACGCCGGCCAGCGTGTCGGCCGTGTAGTGGTATCGGCCGGTCACCGTCGCCACGGCGATCGTGGCGGCCAGCGCCACGAACCCCGCGGCGACCACCGGCGAGGCGACGTGCGCGGCCACGACCAGCGCCGCGGCCGTCGAGGTCGCGGCGTGGCCGCTGGGCACGGTATTGACGCCGGTGCTCAGGCGCCCGAGCACCGCGAGGTTGGCTCGACGCGTCCACTCGCCCTGCGTGGGCGCGTCGGGCTCGAGGGCGCGCGGGGTCCGGCTGGGCAGCCACGGCAGCGCGCCGTAGCAGGCGACGCCGGAGGCGAGCACGGCCGTCCAGTAGGCGTCGTCGTAGGCGCCGGCGCCTCCCAGGTACAGCGCGGCCGCCCCCAGGGGCAGCATCGGGTACACCAGCAGGTACGACGTTTCGAGCAGCGAGGCGAGCAGCCCCGGCGTCACCTTCAGCGACGGCACGCCCAGACGTCGCGCCAGCCAGGCATCGCCAGCCGCGAGCCGCCGCTCCAGCCACGGAGCGGGCCCGGCGAACAGCAACCCGGCGAGCTGATACGCGGCAACCAGCGAGACCAGCGCGAGCACCCCGCGCAGCCAGGGCCCGGCCGTAGCCCATGGTGCCTGTTGCAGCGCCGCGGCGCCCACCAGCCCCGCCAGGGTGGCGACCCGCGCCGTCCACGAGGTCGGGCGGAGCCAGGCAACGCCGGCGAGGTAGGCGGCGTAGGCCAGTATCACGATGGTCCAGGTCATGGGTGGTACGGATCAATGTGTCTTCCGGCGCCGGCCCAGTCCACTGGTGCCGCCCGGCCCAGCTTGCCAACCGGCGGCCGACCTGACAGCCTCGACCGAGGAGGTGCGCCATGGCCACGCTGGATGACCAGCCGATCCGCGAGCGCCCGGAGCCCACGTTCGCGCCATTTCGCCCGCAGGGCCCACCACTCGGCGCCGCCCTGATCGGCGTGCTGGTGGTGCTCGCCGTGGCGGCCGGCGCGTGGTGGTGGTGGCGCGGCCGCGCCGTCGCCCCCGCGGAAGTCGCGAAAGTGGCGGCGCCCGCGGCGGTCGAACGCGATGTGGCCCCCACTTCGGGGCTGGTCGTGCCGGCGCTCGACGCCCTCGACCCGTTCATGCGCGACCTGCTGGGGCCGCTGTCGCCAGGGGCCGAGGCGGCAAAGTGGCTGCAGACCGACGGCCTCGCCGCGCAGCTGGCCGCCGGCATCGCGCGCGTCGCATCGGGCATCTCGCCGGCCCGCGATCTCAGCGTGCTCCGCCCGGCGGGACCCTTCACGACGGAGCGGCGCGGCCGGCGCGAGGTGATCGCCGCGGCGAGCTACCGCCGCTACGACAGCCTCGCCTCCACCGTCGCGGCCGTCGACGCGACACGCGTGGCCCAGGCCTACCGCGTGCTCGCGCCGCGACTGCAGGAGGCCTACGACCGGCAGGGGCGGCCCGGTTCGGTCGATGCGATGCTGCGTGAGGGGCTGGACGCCCTGGTCGAGACGCCCATTCCAGACGGGCCCATCGAGGTGCGACAGGGGCGCGGCAACAGCTGGGTGTTCGCCGACCCCAAGCTCGAGGCGCTCTCGTCGGCCCAGAAGCAATTGCTGCGGATGGGTCCGGACAACGCCCGCGCCGTGCAGCAGCGGCTCCGCGAGATACGGGCGGCGATCGGCCCGACGACGTAAGGCGCCGGGCGCGCTACTCGACCACCGCCGCGTGCGGCGTGCCGCCCTGCTGGTGCTGCGGCTTGCGGACGATGTAGACGAGCGGCAGCATCGCGAGGCACGTGCCGGCAAGGATGCGGAAGATCTGCAGGAACGACAGCAGCGCCGCCTCGCGGCTGACCATCCCTGAGACCGCCGCCAGGGCCTGCCGTTGCGCGGCCACCGGGTCGCCCCCTTGCGCGACGAAGCCGCCAGTGAGCTGCGACAGCGTGCCCATCGCCGCCGGCCCGAGGCTGCTGACGTACTGGGCCAGTTCGGCGTAGTGCACGCTGTTCAGGCGCGCGAGCAGCGTCGTCGCGGCGGCGATGCCGAGCCCGCCGCCGACGTTCCGGATCAGGTTGTAAAGACTCGTCGCGTTGCCCATCGCCGCCGGCGCGATGCCGTCCATCGTCAGGGTGGTGAGCGGGACGAAGAGCAGCGACAGCGCCAGGCCCTGGATCAGCTGCGGCCAGAAGAAATCCCAGTAGCCGGCCTGCAGGTTCAACGTGCTGAACCACAGCAGCGTGCCGGCGGTGGCCGCCAGGCCAATCGCCAGCAGGTGGCGGGGATCGGTGCGCGCGCTCAGCACGCCGACGAGGATCATCCCGGCGAACGACCCCATGCCGCGCGGCGCCAGCGCCATGCCGGCGTCGATCGACGAGTAGCCCATGAGCGTCTGCAGCATCACCGGCAGCAGCACCATGCTGCCGAAGAGCACGCCCATCACCAGGGCCATGATGATCGACCCCAGCGTGTAGCTGACCTTGCGGAACACGCCGAGGTCGACGATGGGGGACTGGACGCGCCGCTCGTGGACGATGAACCAGGCGAGCGCCACCACCGAGACGACGGCCAGCGTGACGATGAAGTTCGACGCGAACCAGTCGTCGTCCTGGCCCTTGTCGAGCAGGATCTGCAGCGCCGCGATGCCGATCGCCAGCAGTGACAGCCCCCTGTAGTCGGTCGGCCCGGTCTGCCGCTGCAGGTAGGGCGGGTCGGACAGGTAGGCCTGGCAGAGCGCCAGGGCGAGCGCGCCGACCGGCAGGTTGATGTAGAACACCCACCGCCATGAGTAGTTGTCGGTGAGGAAGCCGCCCAGCACCGGCCCGAGGATCGGCGCGACGACGACGCCGAGGCCCCAGAAGCTCATCGCCTTGCCGCGCTCGTGCGGCGGGAAGGCCTCGAGCAGCACCGCCTGCGAGATCGGCTGCAGCGTGCCGCCGGTGAGCCCCTGCAGGATGCGGAACACCACCAGCACCTCCATCGACGGCGCCATGCCGCACAGCACGGAGGTGGCGGTGAAGCCGGCGGTGGAGAAGAGGAGCAGCCGCTTGCGGCCGAGCACCCCGGCCAGCCAGCCGGTCATCGGCAGGATGATGGCGTTGGCGGCGAGGTAGGCGGTGAGCGTCCAGGTGGACTCGTCGATCGACGCCGACAGGTCGCCCGCGATGTGCGGCAGCGACACGTTGACCACGGTCGAGTCGAGCACGACCATGAACGTGCTGGCCATCACGGCGATGGCCACGAGCCACGGATTGACGGGCGGACGATCGGTCAACGCCGGTTACCGGGTGTGGATGGTCGGCACGACCGAGAGGCCTGGCCGCAGCCGTGTCAGGTCCTGCCCGGGTTCGAAGACGATCTTCACCGGGACCCGCTGCACCACCTTCACGAAGTTACCACTGGCGTTGTTGGCCGGCAGCAGGCTGAAGGTGGCGCCGGTGGCACCCCCGACGCTGTCGACGTGGGCGGCGTAGACCTCGCCGCCGTACGCGTCGACCGAGACCTGCGCGCGCTGCCCCGGGCGGATGTGCTCCAGCTCGGTCTCCT
>DATLLN010000042.1:0-5897 GCA_035537835.1 Gaiellales bacterium | reverse complement strand
CCAGCGCACCGCGAGGCGCACCACGCGCGCGCACCCAGAGCTTGATCGCCCTGCCGGCGTTCGTGCCGGCCGCAGCCGCCGTCTGTTCGGGCAACGACGGGTCGAAGGTCACGTGCGGCAGCAGGTTGACGGGCAGGGCGACGATCGCCAGATCGCCGCGAACCGCATCGCCGTCGCCTGTGACAACATCGACCCCACCGCCGTCCTGACGGACGGCCGCCACCGGCGTTCCCGTCCGCAGCTGCACACCGGCGGTCGCCGCCATCGCGGCGGACAGCGCCGACCAGCCCTGCACGGGCGAGTGGCGGAGCGCGGTCAGGAGCCCTGTGACGCCGCCGTGGGAGCGGATCACCGCGAGCGCGTCGATCACCGCGCCGCGGTCGGGCGCGGTGCCGCCGATCATCACCCACCATGCGGATACGAACTCGATCACCTCGGCGGGCAGGCCGAGCCCGGACAGGTATGCGGCGAACGACTCCCCGCCGGCGGTGCCGGCAGCCGCGTCGGCGGTCAGCGTCGCCAGCGCGCGGTCGAGCTCGCCGAGCTGCTCGTACGGCACCGGCAGCGAGTGGCGCAGCACGCCGCCGGTGCGCCAGCGGCAGGCGCTCGGCGCGCCCCAGGTGCGCACGTCGATGCCGTAGCGGGCGAGCTCGGCCGGGGCCAGTTCGTGCTCCGCCGTGAACCACGATCCCCCGATCTCCACCGGCGGCCCGTCGCCGGCGAACGGCCGCGTCCAGGTGCGGCCGCCGACCCGGTCGCGCGCCTCGAGCAGCGTCACCTCGACGCCCGCCTCGGCGAGGTCGCGCGCGGCCCGCAGGCCGGCGAACCCCGCGCCGATCACGATCACCCTCGCCATGTGCATAAGAGGCTACCGTGCCCCGACCACGAGGAGGTGCCCGAATGACCGATCAACCGAAGCCGATGGTGATCCCGCTCGCCGACGTGCCGGTGATTCCGGCCGCCCAGGCGGTGACGAAGGTGCGGATCGCCCGCATCGTCACCCGCAAGCGCTGCGGCTCGAATTTGCTGCTCGGCGCGAGCTGGCTCGACCCCGGCGAGGAGACCAACTGGTGGTCGTCGCGGGACGACGACGACGTGGCGGAGGGCGACCACTGGTACGGCCCGGTCGACGAGACGTACTTCATCATCCGAGGGCGCCTGCGCCTGACCTGGGACGAGGGGCACTTCGACGTCGGCCCCGACGACAGCGTGTACCTCGCGCCGGGGTGGACGTATCACCTGAAGAACATCGGGGACGAGCCCGCGTTCTTCGTGTACGGCATGACGCCGACGCCGGAGTAGCGGTAGCGCTACAGCTCGAGCAGCATGCGGCTGTTGCCCAGCGTGTCGGGCTTGACCCGCGGCAGGTCGAGGAATTCGGCGACGCCCTCGTCGTATGAGCGGCGGAGCTCGTCGTAGACGTCCGGCTGCACGGGGGTGCCGTCGATCTCGTGAAACCCGTGGCGGCCGAAGAACCGCACCTCGAACGTCAGCACGAACACGCGGCGGACGCCGAGCTCGCGTGCGTGCTCCAGCAGCCGGGAAACCACCAGGTCGCCGATGCCGTGGCCGCGGAGCCCCGGCTCGACGGCGACGCTGCGGATCTCGGCGAGGTCCTCCCACATGACGTGCACGGCGCCGCAGCCGACGACCTTGCCGTCCAGCTCGGCAACGACGAAGTCGGGCACATCCTCGAACAGCGTGACCAGCTGCTTGCCCAGCAGAATCCCCTGATCGACGTAGCCCTGGACGAGGCGCTGGATCTGGCGAACGTCGGACGTGCGGGCGCGGCGGACGGCGGCGGACATGGCATCGGAGAATACGATGCGGCCGTTTGCAGCGCGGCGCATGGGGGTACGGCTTGCGCCATGCTTGCAACCATTCCTCTTCTCGCACTCGGCACCGGCATCGGCATCGTCGGGTTGATCCTGGTCGTCCTCATCGTCCTCCTGCTCGTCCGCGTGCTCTGACGGACGGTCAGGCGAAGAGCGGGCGCAGATGATCGTTCAGGAACACGCCGCCGGGATCGAGCCGGCGGCGTGTTTCGATGAAGTCGCCGGCCGCCGGATAGCGCTGCAGGAGCTGGTCACGCGTCAGGAAATGCAGCTTGCCCCAGTGCACGCGCGGCGAGAAGGGGCGGAGCGTCTCGTCCACCGCGCGCAGGTACGGCTCGTAGGCCGTTCCCGGCACGCCTGACACCGAGATCACAACGGTTGGGGTGGCGTACGCCGGCGACAGGTACGCCTCGTCGGCCGCGGTCGTCCGCACCTCCATCGGAAACACCGAGTCCGGCAGGCTGCCGAGCATCAGCTCGCGCATGGCGGCGACCGCGTCCACGGCGCGATCGAGCGGCACGAAGTACTCGAGCTCGTGGAAGCTCGGCTCGAACTCCATCGGGTAGATACGGTAGCTGCGGTCGACCCGCCTGCCGGGCGTCGGGTCGTCGGGACGATCGGGCTCGGCGAGGTCGTAGATCTTCACGTAGCAGGTGTCGGTCAGCGTCGTCCCGGCGGGCGTCGTCAGCCCGTACAGGGCAGCGGACTCCTCGGACGGCAGCCAGAAGAACGAGAAGTGCCGGTGCGACCCGGTCAGCTCATCCCAGCGCGCCATCACCTCGGAGTACGGCATGTGCTCGATGCGCTCCGCCAGGCGGTGCGCGGGCACCACCTCCAGCTCGATCCGGGCGATCACCCCGAGCATGCCGATGGCGACCTGCGCCGCGTGCAGCAGGTCGGGCTGGTCGGGCCCGATCTCGAGCATGTCGCCGCCCGCGGTGATCAGCCGCATCGCGCGCACCATCCCCGACAGGCCGGCCAGCTCGACTCCCGAGCCGTGGGTGCCGGTCGCCACGGCGCCGGCGATCTGCTGGGTGGCGATGTCACCCTGGTTGTGGAGCGCGAAGCCCAGATCCCAGAGCGGATCGCCGAACATGCCGACCGTGGTCGCCGGGAGCGCCGTCACAGTCGACCGGTCCGCGTCGACGGCCATCACGCCGGCCAGCGGCGAGAGATCGAGCAGCGCGCCGTCGGTGTCGATCACCGGCGAGAACGAGTGCCCCGTACCGAGCACGCGCACGCCGAGCCCGTCATCCACAGCCGAGCGGACGGCGGCCGCGATCTCGTGCTCGTCGCGGGGCCACACGATCCGCGCCGGTGCGCAAGACTGGTTGCCCGCCCAGTTCGTCCAGGTGGTCGCCGAGGGCACGCCGGCGAGCCTATCGCGCGGCGGTCTGGCCGACGACCTCGGACACCGCAGCCGCGAAGTCGCGCACGTCCTGCTCGGTGGTGTCCCACGCGGTCATCCAGCGCACCTCGCCGGTACGGTCGTCCCACACGTGGAAGGCGAAGCGCTGCTGCAGCGGCTCCACCGCCGCAGCCGGAAGCCGGGCGAACACGGCGTTCGCCTCGACCGGCTGGGTAATCTCGACGACGTCGCCGACGAGCTCCGCGAGCAGCTTTGCCATCGTGTTGCCGTTGCTCGCGTTGGCTCGCCAGACATCGTCGGTGAGCAGTGCCTCGAACTGGACTGCGACGTAGCGCATCTTCGATGCCAGCTGCATCGACTGCTTGCGCATGAAGGCGATGTCCGGCATCAGCTCGGGGCGGAACAGCAGGACGGCCTCGGCGCCGACCGCGCCGATCTTGGTGCCGCCCAGGCTGACGGCGTCCACCCCGGCGTCGCGGCTGGCCTCTCGCATCGAGCAGCCGAGCGCCTCGGCGGCGTACGCCAGGCGCGACCCGTCCAGGTGGAGCAGCATGCCCACCCCGTGCACGTGATCGGCCAGCTCGCGCAGGGCGTCGGGCGAGTACACGGTGCCCATCTCGGTGGTCTGGGCGATCGTCACCGCCGCCGGCTGGACGCGATGCTCGTCGCCGAACGAGCGGGCGTGGACGTCGACGAGGGCCGGTGTCAGCCGCCCATCGGGCGCCGGCACGTCGAGCAGCTTCGAGCCGAGGAAGCGCTCCGGGGCGCCGCACTCATCCATGTTGACGTGGGAGCTGCTGGCGCAGATCACGGCCTGGTGCGGGCGCACCATCGTCTGCAGGCACAGCACGTTGGCCGCGGTGCCGTTGAAGACGAACCGCACCTCGGTGTCCTCGCCGAACTCCTCGCGGATCAGCGCCGTCGCCCGCTCGGTGTGCTCGTCGTAGCCGTACGCGGCCGCCTGGCCGGCGTTTGCCCGGGCCATCGCCTCGAGCACGGCCGGATGGGCCGGGGCGTAGTTGTCGCTGGCGAAGCCCCGCACGTGGCGGAACCTACCGCAGCTTTACCCCTAGAGGTCGTAGATGCGCACGGCGTTGCCGCGCAGTATCAGCTCGGCCAGGCCGCGCGCCTGGGTGGCGGTGACGTCGCCCAGCACGACCATGTCGCCGAGCGCCGCGCCGATCGCACGGCGGCCGCGCACGGCGCCCAGCCAGTGCTGTTCGGGGATCCCGACCGCGTCCGAGCTGTACAGGATCCGCGACGCCGGCGCCGGGCCGAGCAGCGTGTGCGTCACCGTGTACAGCTGGTGGCTGGTCAGGAACGGGATGCCGAACGAGACGTCCGCGTAGATGTTCGCGTAGGTCGCGGCGAGCACCGCCAGGTGGCCGCTGAACGGATACCCGCCGTGCAGCAGCACCAGGTTGACGTCCGGGTACTCCCGGGCCAGCGGCGCAAGGTGGAAGGGATCGGCCAGGCGCAGGTCGGCATCCGCGTCGCCGTAGCCCGTATGGAACTGCACGGGCAGTTCCTGATCGGATGCCGCCTCCATCACGCGGTGCACCACGTGGTCGACCAGCGGCTTGAGCTCCAGCCGCTCCGATCCGTCCCGGAGCATCTGCTTGAACGCCGCCTTGGCGTCGGCCCGCGAGGGCCGCTCGATCATCAGCCCGCTGCGGTAGGCGGCGACGCTCTTGAACGAGATCACTCCGCGGTCGCGCGCGGAGTCGAGGTGCTCGACGAGCGCCTCGTCGAAATCCGCGAACCGCTCGTGCTCGGCCGTCAGCCGCCCTGCCACGACCTCCTCCCGCTCGATCCAGCCGACGCGGAAGCCACCGCGCGCCGCCAGATCCTCGCGCGGCAGCACCTGCGCCGGATCGGGATAGCCGTCGTCGACCAGCAGCCAGTCGATGTTGACCGAACGCAGGAACCGCGCGGCGAGCTCGTCGTCGTCCAGCTCGGCGCGGCGCACCAGCACCGACTCCTCGTCCGGATCGCATCCCAGCACGCCGGCGACCTGGCGCAGCGCCCACAGGTAGTGCGGCGCGGTCGACGTGTGGTCGGGCGGAAACGGCTCGCCGGCGCACTCCGAGAACCGGTGCCGGTAGTCGGCCACGGTCAGCTCGCCCGGGTCGGCGAACAGCCCGTGGCAGTGGTTGTCGACGATCGGGATCTCGCTCAGATCGAGCATGGTCTGGCTGACTCCATCGGCAGGTACGCGGTTCATCGAGAGATGCTCGCACACCGGAGCACTCTCGGTCGAATGGAGGAGGCGCGGTTCAGACCTGCGCCCGTGGCGTCAGCTGGCGCCGGGCTCTAGGTTGTCTCCATGGATTCCGACCGCGCAGAAATCGTCAGGCTGGCGGCGCTCGCCACCGGCGACGAGAAGCACGAGGCGTCGAGCTACTCGACGCTGGACGCGCTGCTGGTCGCCTACCGGGACGTGCTCCGGGTCGACCCGTCGCGACCCTCCTGGGAGGATCGCGATCGCTTCTTCCTCTCCAAGGGACATGGGCCGGCGGCGTTTTACGCCGTGCTCGCCTGGCGCGGGTTCTTTCCCGAGGACTGGCTGCCGCGGTTCATCACCTGGGGCGGGAAGCTGGGCGGGCATGCCGACCGGCTGCTCGTCCCGGGCGTCGAGGTGTCCACCGGCTCGCTGGGACATGGGCTGCCGATGGCCATCGGCAGCCCATGTC
>DATLLN010000041.1:0-13689 GCA_035537835.1 Gaiellales bacterium | reverse complement strand
AACTGCCCGGCGCCGGCATGCCGGATCTCGGAGAGCCCGAGGTCGAGGTAGTCGTCCCAGGACGGCGAGGGCACGACGACCCGTGTCACACCTGACCCGTCGGTCTCGACGTCGGCCTCCAGCCGGCGGCAGCCGACCGCTGCGAGCAGGGCCTGGATCCGGTGCAGGCACTGGGTGGCCGTGGTCGGGTCGTTGATCGCCGGCGACAGCGCCCGGATCGCGACGTCGACCAGGATCCGGAACGCGAACATCGGATCCTGCTCGAAGGTCCGCTCGTCGCTGACGACGATCATCCCGGTCAGTCCGCCGGTGGCACCCGACCCCCAGACGCGCATCACGTCCGATCCAGTCTCGAGGCTGTCGCCGACCGCCGGGATCAGCTCGACAACCAGGTTCTCGCGCGTCGCCAGCGCCACCAGCGGGCCAAGCTCGACACCTGCAATCACGCCCGGGTGACCGTGCCACGCCACGACTGCAGGGGCGCCGTCCGGCAGCGCCGGCGGCGGTGCCGGCTCGTCCCCGGCCGCATGGGGGTAGGCCTCCTCGATCACCGTCATGCCCTTGTGGGCGACCTCGGTGGCAACCCGGGCGACGCGCAGCGCCTGCGTGGTCGCGTGCAGCAGGTACAGCGACGCGCCGATGGCGGCGATCACGAGGACGATCGCGACCTCGACGGCCAGCGCGGGCACGCTGGCGCTCGACCCCTGGGGAGAGACCTCGCCGATCACCAGCAGCGAGTAGACGAACGCGGCGATCGACACGCCGAGCGCCCACTTGGCCGGAGAGCGGCCGACCAGTGTGCGCAGCAGCCGCGGGCTGAGCTGGCTCGCGCCGAACTGCAGCGCGAGCAGGATCACGGCGGCGACCAGGCCGGTGAAGGTGAGCATGCCGGTGGCGATGGCCGAGAGCACGGCCAGCGCCGTGCTCGGGCCGAAGTCCGGGAGCACCAGCAGCGTCTGGGCGGTGTCCGTTGGTATACGCGAGACCAGCTCGGCCAGCACGGCGGCGAGCACCGTCAGCACGGCCGGGATGGGCCACAGCGCGACGTCGAGCCTGGCGCGCAGCAGCCTGCGGTCGGCGGGAGTCATCCGCGGAGTATCTCGCACCGACCTCTTCCCCCGGCATGACAGGGCGCTAAGGTGAGGGAGAGATGACCGATCGCGCCGACACCGATCCCCTGACCGGGCTGGTCAGCCGCCGCGGGTTCTTCGACGACCTCCACGCGATGATCGCCGGGAGCCGTCCGCTGGGCCTGGTGCAGGTCGACGTCGCCAACGTCAAGCCGCTGGCCGCCCGGTCCGGCACGGCCGCGGCCGACAAGGTGCTGGTCGAGGTGGGCGGCCATCTCAGCGACCTCTCCCGCCGGGCGAGCCTGGTCGGCGCCTACCGGATCGGCGGCACGGAGTTCGCGCTGCTCACCGAGGGCTGGGACGACGGCGAGCTGGCGGCGCTGTGCCGCAGCCCGCTGGCAGCGCCGCAGGTGACCCTGCCGTCGGGCGAGACGGTCACGCCAGAGCTGCACATCGCCCACACGACGCTGCGAAGCGGCGAGGACGAGTCGTCGTTCCTCGGCCGCATCGACCAGGTCGCCGGCGGCGCGATTCGCTCGCGCGGGTAGCTTCGTCGGCTGCGACAGGATGACAGCCACGGGCGCAGCCTGGCTCCGTGCCTGGCACGTCGGTTCAGCGGTGAGTGAGACTGGCAGCCCGGGCCGGTGCCTGGCACGGTGCCTGGCTGATAGCCGAGTACTAGAAGCCTAAGACGAACTTCGCGTCGTCCGACATCATGTCCGGCGTCCACGGGGGCGTGAAGGTGAGCTCGGCGTCGACCTGCTCGATGCCCTTGATCCGCATCACGGAGTCGCGGATGCCCTCCTCGATCATCTGCCCGGCCGGGCAGCCCATCGAGGTCAGCGAGTACAGCACCTTGACGCGCTCGCCCTCGACCGCCACGTCGTAGACCAGCCCGAGATCGACCACGTCCATCCCCAGCTCGGGATCCTCGACCTCGCGCAGTGCCTCGAACACCTCTTCGGCGGTAATGCTCATGCCGAAAGCTTAGCGTCCCACAGCGCGGCGAACGATCCCTCGTGGTCGTGGATCCCGGCTCCGGGCACCAGCAGCGCCTTGGTCTGCGCCACCGCCTCGCGCCCCGCGCGGGCGACCTTGACGGCGAGCGCCTCGGCCCGCCCGTCCAGCTTCTCGCGCGCGACCACCGCGTCGACGATGCCCAGCTGCCGCGCCTCGTCGACCGAGATCAGCTCGCACGTCGCGAACAGCCGCAGCGCGGTGCCGGGAGCGATCGCGCGGCCGAGCCGCTGTGCGCCGCCCCAGGGCGGGCAGTAGCCCAGCTCGTTGTGGATGAACCGCAGCTTGGCGCCCTGCGCGGCGATCCGCCAGTCGCAGGCCATGGCCAGGTCGATCGCACCGCCGACCGCATGTCCGTTGAGCAGCGCGATCGTCGGCACCGGCAGCGTCGCGATCCGCTCGCAGGCCGCCGTGCCGCGTGCCGTGACCTCGGACCCGGGCAGGCCGCGCACCGCGTTCAGGTCGGCGCCCGACGAGAAGATCCGCGGGCCCGACCCGGTGATCGCGATCATCCGCACGTCGGCATCGGCCGCCAGCCGCTCCGCCGCGTCGGCCAGAGCTTCGAGCGTCTCCAGCGACAACGCGTTTTCGTCGTTGGCGCCGGTCAGTACGAGCACGCCCAGGGCGCCGCGCACCTCCGACTCGACCCCGGTCGGCCCCGGCGGCTCGGCCAGACCGAGCGCCACCTCGAGCTCCGCCTTCGACATCTTGCGGTAGCCCTCGACCCCCCGCTCGCGGGCCTGGTCGTGCAGTTCGTAGAGCAGGGTCACAGGCGGATCTCCATATGTCGGTCGCGCGAGAACAGGTGGATGGAATCGACGAACCGCACGCGGCCGCAACGCTGGCAGAGGACGATCGACTGCGTCCGGGCGCCGCCGGCGAAGTACCGAACGCCGCGCAGCAGATCGCCGTTCGAGATGCCGGTGCCGACGACCATCATGTCGCCGCGCACGAGATCCTCGATCCCGAAGATGCGCGACACGTCCTCGATGCCGACCTCCTGCGCACGCCGGATCTCGGTGCGCGACAGCGGCCAGAGCTGGGCCTGGATCTGGCCGCCCAGGCACTGCAGCGCCGCGGCCGAGATCACGCCCTGGGACGAGCCGCCGATGCCGACCGCCAGGTGGTCGTTGGTGCCACGGATGGCGACATCGACGGTGGCCGTGATGTCGCCGTCGGCAATGACCTTGATGCGGGCGCCGGCCTCGCGGATCTCGGCGATCAGATCATCGTGGCGCGGGCGATCGAGCACGACGGCGGTGATGTCGGCGATGCTCCGGCCGAACGCCTCGGCGATCGCGTTCAGGTTCTCGGAAACGCTCAGGTTGAGGTCGATCACGCCCTTCGCCACCGGGCCGACGACCATCTTCTTCATGTACATGCGCGGCACCGGCATCATGCTCTCCGGGCTGCCGGCGGCGATGATCGAGAGCGCGCCGACGCCGCCGCGGGCGACCACCGCCGGGCCCTCGACCGGATCGAGCGCCAGATCGAGCCGCCGGCCGCCGCCTCCCAGCTCGACGCCGTCGGCGAGCGGGTGGCCCTCGTCGGTGCGGCCGATCACGATCCGGCAGGACAGCGGCATCTCCTGGAGCGCCTCGGCCATGGCCACGCTGGCCGCCTCGTCGGCGGCGCGGCCGTCACCGCGGCCGAGGTAGCGGCCCGCTGCCAGCGCCGATTTCTCGGTCACCGACGCCAGGTCGGTGCACGGACAAAGGCCGTCCTGCTGATCCGAGCCGGCGTCCGCGTGCTCGGTCTGCTGCCGCGTGGCCACGGCCTCAGGGTACCGCGTCGGGCTGGACGGACGCGCGCTCGAGGATCAGATCGAGCAGCACGCGCAGCGCCGCATCGCCGTCCGAGGCGTCGATCACGGGCACTCCGAGGCGCTCCGCGCGGGCCACCAGGTAGTCCTGGATCCGCCGGATGTCACCGAACCGCTTGAGGTAGCGGTCGAGCGCCCGCGCGCCGCCGGCGATCCGGTCGCGCGCCACGAAATGCGACTGGTGCGCCTCCTCGTCCTCGATCGCGAGCATCACCTGCACGATTGTGGCGTTCGGCTGCTGCTCGGGCGCGATCAGGCCGGGGACGAGGTGCACGCCCTCGACGACGGTGGACAGCCCTTCGACGATCGCCCGGTCGACCACCGCGGCCGCGCCCACGGCGACCTGCTCGGCCTGCTGGATGAACCCGAACAGGGCGCGGTCGCCCTCGTCGGGGTCGGGCATCGGGATGCGCAGCCCCTCCCCCGCCTCGAACGACGAGTAGTGCAGCGCGGGCATCAGCGCAGGCGCGAAGAATGCCCGCATGACCTGGCGGACGACGTCCGTCGACGTGATCCGGCTGATCCCCAGGCGGTAGGCGACTTCGGTCGCCAGCGAGCTCTTGCCGGTGCCGGTGCCGCCGCCGATCAGGATGATCAGCGGCCGGTCGAGGTTGAGCACGCGCTGCCACGCCCGGAACCTGGCGACCATCCGCTCGCCCTCCTCGCGCTCCAGCACCTCCTCCAGCACCATGTAGAGCTCCTCCAGCGTCATCTCCTCGGTCGGCAGCTCCGAGATGGCGCGCTCGACGGCCCGGGCGATGGCGTAGCTGCGCTCCGGCTCGAAGCCGGCCAGGAACAGCGTCGTCGCCATCCGGCCCTTGGAGAAGGGCAGCGGATGGCCGCGTCCGCGGATCCGGGGCTCGCGACCGTCAGGCACGCGCGCTCACCGCCGCCGCCGCCAGCTCGGCGATCGCCGCGTCGAGATCGGGCTCGTCGGGCAGCGCCACCGGCCTGTTGTCACAGAAGACGATCCGCACGCCCCGCGCCGCGGCCGCCTCGGCCACCACGTCGATCGCTGCAGCCTTGATCTCCACCAGGTACACGGCGGCGTCGGCCACCTCCGGCGAGTCGAGGTCGGCCCGCAGACGCGTGCGGTCCGACAGGTTGCCCGACGCGGCGACGATCTCCGCGCCGTGGGCTGAGGCCAGGTGGGCCGCCAGCGGAGCCGGGTCGCGGGCAGTCGTGAAGAACGCGACGCGCTCGCCGGCGACGGGCTCCACCGGGTGCGGCCGAAGCGCGGTGCGGATCACGGGAGTGCCGAGGCTGAACGACGCCGCCGCGGGCGCGTCGCACATCGTCAGCACGACCAGGTCGGCCAGCAGCAGCCGGTAGGCGCCGAACCCGGCTCCCAGCCCGGGGTCGGTGGCGGGATGGACGAGGATCGTGCGATCGGCGGCCACCGGCGGCACCGCTGCGCCCGAGCCTTCGAGCACGACGATGTCCGGGCGCCGCTCCGCTGCGATCCGTGCGGCCTCGACCACGTTGGACAGGTACGGCGCGCCCAGCAGGCCCCCGCCGCAGCGGCGCGCCCCGACGGTCGTCACTCGGGCCAGCGCTGCGTCCTCCAGGAAGTCCGACGCTGCGTGCTGTCCGGCACGGGCGCGGGCGAGCAGGTCGGCGACCTCCACCGGGTGCTCACCCGGGTCGACCAGCTCGGGCTCGGGCGGGCCTCCGCGGCCCATCGCGACGACCACCACATCCGATCCCCCCGCGTCGAGCACCCGGGCGATGTGCCCCGACACCGCCGTCTTGCCGATCCGCTTGCCCGTCCCGATCACGGCCAGGGTCGGCGCGTCGACGACCTCCCGGTGCGGCGTCGCGAACACGAAGTCGGGGCCGCGGTAGCCGAGGCCGGCGGCGACCGCTCGGCAGGCCAGCGCGATCCGGTCGCGCTCGCCCAGCACCGGCTCGTCGGAGAGGTCGAGCACCGCGGTCGCGCCGTGCGTGGCGGCGGCCGCGACCAGGGCGTCCCCGGCCGTGGACTCGCCGAGCTGCTCCAGCGGCACGCCGTAGTCCGGCAGTCCATCGAGCTTCTCGGATCCGCCGAGCAGCAGCGCCGCCACCACCTCGGCGTCCTCACCCGCCTGGCGCAGGGCCGCGCGCACCACCGGCGGATAGTGCTCGCCGTCGACCAGCGCCAGCAGGCGGTCGGTCACGGGCCGCCCCCGGCCTTCGGCAAGTTCTTCTCGTAGGCCAGCGTCTCCGGCGAGAAGCGGATGATCCGCTCGCGCCCGTGGAACGGGTAGCGGCGATAGATGTCGACCTCGTGAGGCCAGATCTCGACCACGTTGTAACACGGCCGCGTGTGCCCGCGCAGGCGCATCGACGACACGGTGCCTGCGTTGACGACGAACAGATCCTCGATCCGCCATGCGTAGGGCACATGCTTGTGCCCGGACAGCACCAGGTCGACGCCGGCGTGCTGCAGGATCTCCAGCGTGTCGCCCGCATCGTGAACGACGTTCCGCTCGCGGCCGGTGCCGGGGATCGGCAACAGGTGGTGGTGCAGCACGAACACCCGGAAGTCGGCCGGCTCCAGGAACTGCTGCTCGATCCAGGTATAGCGGCCGCGCCCGACCACGCCGTGGTCGAGGTCGGGCTCGGACGAGTCGACGGCCACGAACGTGATCCCGTCCTTGCGCAGCACGGTCGAGCGCGGACCGATCATCTGCTCGAAGTGGACGTAACCGACGTTCCGCGAGTCGTGATTGCCGGGGATCGTGATCACATCGGGGCAGTCCAGGCGGTCGAGGTACGACCGCGCCTGGGCGTACTCCTGCTTGTATCCGAACGTCGTCAGATCGCCGGAGCAGACGACGACGTCGGGCTCGATGCTGTTGATCTCCATGATCGCCCGGTCGAGCAGGTTCGCCACGAAGTACGGCGAGCCGCAATGCAGATCCGACAGGTGGGCGATTGTGAACGGCCGCGCGATGGGCGCGATCATAGACCGGGCCGTCCGCATCGGGAAGTACAATTCTGAGGCGTGAAGGGCGATCAGCCCACGTTTCAGGCCTTTCGGGGCACAGGATCACCCGCGTTTGCGAATGACGCGGAGCTCGAGTGCGCCCAGATCTTCGACTTTCACGGCATCCCCTGGGACTACGAGCCGCGTACGTTCGTGCTCGAGGAGGACGAACGGGGCAACGTGATCGAGGCGTTCACGCCCGACTTCTACCTGCCCGAGCAGGATCTGTACCTCGAAATCACCACGATGAAGCAGTCGCTGGTGACGAAGAAGAACCGCAAGATGCGCAGGCTCCGCGAACTGTATCCGGAGATCCGGATCAAGCTGTTCTACAAGCGCGACGTCGAGGCGCTCGCCGAGAAGTACGAGCTCGACGCCGCCTCGTGAACGCACAGCCGCAGGACGTCAGCGTCCCCGAGCCCGGCGAGGTCTTTCTGTCGCGTGACGTGATCGCCGGCCGCGTCGCCGAGCTGGGTGCCGCAATCGCCCGCGACCACCGCGATACGGGCCGCGAGCTGGTGCTGCTGACCGTGCTCAAGGGCGCCGTCATCTTCCTGGCCGACCTGTCCCGCGAGCTGGGGGTGCCGCACCGCCTGGAGTTCATGGCGATCTCCGCGTACCGCGGCGCGCAGCACGGCTCCAGCGGCCGGCTGCGGCTGCTCAAGGACATCGACCGGCCGGTCCGCGACTGCGACGTGCTGATCGTCGAGGACGTGGTCGACACCGGCCTGACGCTCAACTCGTTGCTGAAGATGCTCCGCTTCCGGGGCGCCGCGTCGGTCGAGGTGTGCACGCTGCTCGACCGCCCGTACCGCCGGCTGGCCGTGATCACCCCCCGGTACACGGGGTTCACCGCGCCCGACGACTTCGTCGTCGGCTACGGCTTCGACCACCGGCAGCGGTTCCGGAATCTCCCGGACATCCACCTGCTCGTGCGCTAGCATCACGCGCAGCATGACCTTCTAAGAGGCGATCACACGCGCCGCGCGGTCCGCCCGTGCCCGTCCCTCCGTCTCCCTCCCCCCGAGGCCAGTCATGCAGTTGCACGCAGTCGACATCACCCATAGCCACGGCGCCACGGTCGTCCTCGACCGTGTCTCACTGACCGTGTCGTCGGGCGACCGGATCGGGCTAGTCGGTCCCAACGGCGTCGGCAAGTCGACCTTGCTGCGGCTGCTGGCCGGGATCGAGCCCGTTCAATCGGGGCGGATCTGGGGCGCACCGCCGGGGCTGGCCGCGGGCATGCTCCCCCAGGAGCTGGACGTCCGCCCAGGCGAGACGCTCCGTGCGTACCTCGAGCGCCGCACCGGCGTCGCCGCCGCTGCCGCGCTGATGGACCGGCTGGCGGCGGAGCTGGCCGAGCATCCCGAGCGCAGCCAGGAGTACAGCGATGCGCTGGAGGCGTTCCTCGCTCGCGGCGGCGACGATCTCGAGACGCGGGCGGCGGCAGTCTGCGACGAGCTCGGCCTGGGCCGGCGTCGGCTCGACCAGCCGCTGCACTCGCTCTCTGGAGGAGAAGGCGCACGCGCACGGCTGGCCGCCCTGCTGCTGGCGCGGTTCGACGTGCTGCTGCTGGACGAGCTCACGAACGACCTCGACCTGGAGGGGCTCGAGCGGCTGGAGCGGTTCCTCGCCCAGACGCCGGCCGGCGCCGTGATCGTGACCCACGACCGGGCGCTGCTCGAGCGGCATGTCGAGACCGTCGTCGAGCTGGACGAGTTCACCCGCCGAGCGACGACCTACGCCGGCGGCTGGGCCGAATACCAGCGCGAGCGGGAGACCGCCCGCCGCGGCGCCTGGGACGCATTCCGTGCCTACGACGAGGAGCGGTCGCGGCTCGAGGCCGCGGTCACGCGCCGCCGCGAATGGGCGCGCCAGGGCGCCCAGCGGGCGAAGACACGGCGCACCGACAACGCGAAGACGCGCTGGGACGCCGAGGCCCAGGCCGCCGAGAACTTCGGCTCCGGAGCGAGCGCGATCGAGCGCCGGCTGGCCCGCCTGGACCGGGTCGACAAGCCGCGCGAGCCCTGGCGACTGCACATCGACCTCTCGGGCGCGCCTCGGGCCGGCCAGATCGTCGCCCGCCTGGAGAGCGCCGTCGTCGAACGCGACGGCTTCCGGCTGGGGCCGGTCGACCTCGACCTGGCGTGGGGCGAGCGCGTCGCGCTGACCGGCCGCAACGGCTCGGGCAAGTCGACGCTGATCGCAGCGCTGCTGGGCGAGGTGCCGCTGACCGCCGGGGAGCGCCGGATCGGGCCGTCCGTCGTCACCGGCTCGATCGACCAGGCGCGCACCGCGCTCGACCGCGACGAGCCGCTGGTCGCAGCCTTCAGGCGGGCCAGCGGGCTCCTGGAGGAGCCGGCGCGCACCCTGCTGGCCAAGTACGGCCTGTACGCCGAGCACGTCGCCCGGGCGCCGGGATCGCTGTCACCCGGCGAGCGCAGCCGCGCCGAGTTGGCGCTGCTCTCGGCGCGCAACACGAACCTGATCGTGCTCGACGAACCCACCAACCACCTCGACCTGGCGGCGATCGAGCCGCTGGAGGAGGCGCTGGCCTCCTACGCGGGAACGCTGCTGGTCGTCACCCACGACCGGCGCTTCCTGGAACGCCTGGAACCCGACCGCGTCCTCGCCCTGTCGAACTCCTCCCTGACGACCAGCGCGACCCGCTGACCGTCCGTCCGTGGCAGGTACGCCCGGCCGTTGTAGCGGCGGAGGTGCTCGTCGAGCAGCTCCGGGTGCTCCCCGGCGAGCCACTGCAGGTAGTGCTCGCGGACACCGGGCCGGAGGTGCAGCACGATGGGCACGACGTTCCGCGCGCCCGCCTCGGCGCACGCCCGCGCGACGGCGCGCAAACTCTCCTCCGAGTCGGACAGCCCGGGCAGCACCGGCGCCACCAGCACGCTCGGCCGCAGGCCCGCGTCGGCCAGCTTCGCCAGCGCCTCCAGGCGCTGCGACGGCGGGGCGGCACCCGGCTCCGTGCGCGCGGCCAACTCGTCGTCGACGCTGCCGATCGACAGGGCGACGCCCACCTCGGTCACCTTGGCAGCCTCCACCAGAAGCTCCAGATCGCGGATGATCATGCTGGATTTCGTCAGGATGGAGAACGGGTTCGTCCGCTCGGCCAGCACTTCGACCAGGCCGCGGGTCAGCCGGTAGCGGCCCTCCGCCGGCTGGTACGGATCGGTGTTTGTGCCCATCGCGATCTCCTCGCCCGGCCAGGACGGGTCGGCGAGCTCCAGGCGGAGCCGCTCGACGGCGTTGACCTTGACCACGATTCGCCGCTCGAAGTCCTCGCCGATGCCCATCCCCAGGTACTCGTGGGTCGGCCGGGCAAAGCAGTACGTGCACGCATGGCGGCAGCCGCGGTAGGCGTTGATCGTGAACCGAAACGGCATTCGCGACCGCTCGGGAACGCGATTGACGATCCGCCGGGCCACCACGGGCAGGTACTCGACGCTCGCCAGCTCGCGATGCTCGGGCCCGAACAGCGGCAGCTGGCCGTGCCGTTCGCCTCCCACATCCCACCTGATCGGCTCGGCACCCACACGGGCATCCTAACGAACATACGTTCGTCCGCGCAACACGGGCGGCGAAGTCAGCGCTGCTCGGGCTGTTCGGATGCCGGAGCCGACTCCGGCGCCGCCCCATCGGCCTGCGCCTCGCCAGACGACAGCTCGCCCGCGGGGCCTGCCGGTGCATCCACCTCGGCCTTGAGGCGCGCCATCTCGCTCTCCACCTGGGTGTCGGCCGTCAGCGCCGCGATCTGCCGGTCGAGGTCGCTCGATCCCGGCGCGCTCAGGTCGTCCAGCGCACCGGTGGCGACCAGCTCCTCGACCGCGGACGCCCGGGCCTTGAGCGCCTCGGTCTTGTCCTGGGCGCGCGCGATCGCAGCGCCGACGTCGGACATCTCGCTGGACAGCCCCGTCGTCGCCTCGCCGATCCGCACCTGGGCCTCGGCGGCCGAGTACTGGGCCTTGATGACCTCCTTCTGCGTGCGGAAGGCCTCGACCTTCGCCGACATCGCGCGCTCCTGGTCGACCAGCTGCTGCTGCTGGGCCTCCAGCGCCGCGACCTGCTGGTCGAGGTCCTGAAGCTGCCCCTGGATCAGGATCTTGCGCTCAAGCGCCGTGCGCGCGAGGTCGTCGCGGCCGCCGGCCATCGCCTGGCGGGCCTGACCGTCGAGCTTGACCACGCTGGCCTCGAGCTTGTCGGTCTGCATCTGCAGCCGCTTCTTCGCGGTCACCACCTCGGCGACGCCGCGCTTGACCTTCTGCAGCATCTCCAGCTGGCGCTGATAGCTGTAGTCGAGCGTGTCAGCCGGATTCTCAGCGCGGTCGAGCGCCTTGCTCGCCTTCGCCTGGAACAACATCTTGAAGCGGGCCCAGAGCCCCACAGTGACGCCTCCCTTTGCGCGGTGTCGTCAGTCGAGTCTAGATGATTGCTCCAGCGCATCGAGCATCCGCAGCGCCGCCGCTGCCTCGCGCCGCAGCTCCTCCCGCTCCGCCACGTAGTCGTCGCCGGTGACCTTGCCGGTGCGGTGATCCTGCTCGAGGTCGCGCAGAGCCGCATAGGCCGCATCCCGCCGCTCGAGCAGCTCGATCCTGGTGCGATCCGCCTCGGACAGCCGATCCTCGGGACGCCCCCGCTCGGGCGAGAGGAAGGGCCAGGCCACCGCAACGACGGCGACGCCGACGAGCAGGGCGACGGCGATCGCCGCGGCCGCCGAGCTCATGCCTCGCGGGCGAGGGCGGCCGCGTACCGCCGGGCGATCTGCCGGGCCTCGCGCGGGTCGGGCCAGATCGTGATCAGCGCACCGAGCAGGAACACGGCGCCGGCCAGCCAGATCAGCCCCACCATCGGGTTGACCAGGGTCTTGATCTGGACCGAGCGGCCGTCCGCGGAGATCGCCTGGAGGATCGTGTAGAGGTCTGTCCCGGTCACACTGGTGCGGATCGCGACCTCGTTCGTGACGCGGCCCTCGACCGGGTAGAACCGGCGGCCGGGCGAGAGCGTGGTCACGTGGGATCCGCCCTTCGAGACGTCCAGCCGGGCCAGCGTGGTCGTCGAGTTCGGCCCCTTCTCCTTGCCGAAGCCGAGGAACGTCAGCGTGTAGCCGTCGACCCGCATCGAGTCGCCCTGCGACAGCGTCGCCTCGCGCACGGTGGAGTACGCCCCCGATGCGGTGACGCCGAGCACCAGCAGGACGATCGCCAGGTGCACGATGTACCCGCCGTAGCGGCGCCGGTTGCGGCCGATCAGCGCGACCAGGGCACCCGGCCAGGAGCCGCCGGCGATCGCCCGCCGGGCGGCTGTGCCGCGCGCGAACTCGAGGCCGATCGTGATCGTGACGAACACGCACAGCGAGATCGCAGCCAGGCCGGCCGGGCTCGACCCGAGTCCGAGCAGGGCGAGCAGCGCCGCGGCCGCGAGCGCCGACATCGCCGGCCAGCGGAACGTCCTGGCCAGGCTGCCCACCGACGCCCGCCGCCAGGCGATCAGCGGGCCGACCCCGGTTAGCAACAGCAGCGGCAGCCCGAAGGCGACCAGGAAGAAGTTGTAGTACGGGGTCGAGACGGTCGAGCGGACGTCGCGGACGGTCTCGGAGAGCACGGGGAACAGCACGCCCCAGAGGATGGTGAACGCCAGCGCCAGCAGCAGCAGGTTGTTGAACAGGAACGTGGCCTCACGCGAGACGATCGACTCCAGCCGGTGCTCGCTGCGCAGCAGCGGCAGCCGCCAGATGATCAGCACGGTCGCGAACGCGATGACGATGGCGATGAAGCCCAGCAGGTAGATGCCGACGTCCGACTGGACGAACGCGTGGATCGAGTTGACTACGCCGCTGCGGGTGAGGAACGTGCCGAGCAGCGACAGCGAGAAGGCGATCGACACCAGCACCATGTTCCAGACCTTCAGCATGCCCTTCTTCTCCTGCACCATCACGGAGTGCAGGAACGCGGTGGCCGCCAGCCACGGCATCAGGGCGGCGTTCTCGACCGGATCCCACGCCCAGTAGCCGCCCCAGCCGATCTCGACGTACGCCCAGTGCGCGCCCAGCAGCATGCCGACGCCCAGGCAGGTCCACGAGAACAGCGTCCAGCGGCGGACGGCCACCAGCCACCGTGCGTCCGTCCGGCCCGTGACCAGTGCGGCCATCGCGAAGGCGAACGGCACGGCCAGCGAGACGTAGCCCAGGTACAGCATCGGCGGGTGGGCGACCATGTACGGGTTCTGCAGGGACGGGTCGAGGCCGAATCCGTTGGCCGGCGTCCCGCCCGCGGTCGAGGCGAACGGCGGCGACACGAACGCCGCCATCGCCGAGAAGAACACCATGATCCCGCCGAGTACCGCCGTGACCCACGGCATCAGCTCGCGGTTGCGGTGCCGGTTGGTCAGCATCACCACGGTCGCGGCGCCGCCCAGCACCGTCAGCCACAGCAGCAGTGAGCCGGGCTGGCTCGCCCAGAACGCGCTCAGCACGTACCCGATGGGCAGCGACCGGCTGGTCGTGTCGGCGACGATGCCAATCGAGAAGTCGTGGCGGGCGAGCGCGATCAGCAGCGCAGCCGCGGCGACCAGGGTCGCGCCGAACGACGCGATCACCGCGTTGGATGCGCTGGCCGTCAGCCGCCGGTCACGGCGCAGGCCGGCGAACGGCGCCGCCAGCGTCGCGTAGAGCGCCAGCGCGAAGGCGACGAGCAGCGAGGCGCTGCCGACCGTGGCCAAACGCTAGGACCCCGAGCCGCCGCTCGAGTACTTGGTCAATCTTGCAAAATGCCCCGAACATGTGACACCCGATGCCGCAGAAG
>DATLLN010000040.1:0-2937 GCA_035537835.1 Gaiellales bacterium | reverse complement strand
CTGGGTGACGCCCAGCTCGGGCCCGATGACGTGCACGATTCCCTGGTTGCGGTGGCCCAGTGGGTACAGCCGTACGCCGAACTCCTCGCAGTTGCGGGAGAGCGCGGCCAGCTGCTGCTCCGACAGCTCGTCGGCGCGGTCACCGCCGGTGGGGACGTTGTGGTCGGCGGTCGCCAGCGTCCTGTCGGGACGGCGGACGGGGCGGCCGGCCAGCCGCAGCCCGTCGAACGCCTGGGGGCTGGTCACCTCGTGGACGAGGTGCAGATCGATGAAGAGCAGGCCGTCGCCGATCTCGTGGTCGGACCAGACCTTCTCGAACAGAGTGCGCGGCATGTCGTCAGTGTAAATCGCGGTGTACGGGCGGCGTCGCCGGCCCCGGCTATGGTCCGATAGGTGAGCGGCTCACGTCACTTCCGCCAGCGCACGGGGGAAGAGCAGCGGGCGACCTGGCTGGAGCTGTTCTTCGACCTCGTGTTCGTGTTCGCGGTGACCCAGCTCAGCCACCTGCTGCTCGCGCACCTGACGGTGCACGGCGCCCTGCAGACGCTGTTCCTGCTGCTGGTCGTCTGGTGGGCCTGGATCTACACGACGTGGATGACCAACTGGTTCGACCCGGACTCCGTACCCGTGCGGCTGGTGCTGCTGCTGGTGATGGGGGCCAGCCTGCTGATGTCGGTTGCCATCCCCGAGGCGTTCGGCGACCTGGCGCCGCTGTTCGCGTGCTCGTATGCGGTGCTGCAGCTGGTGCGCAATGGGTTCAACGTCTACGCGACGCCCAGGGACCACGACTTCCACATCATGTTCGAGCGCATCCTGGCCTGGAGCATCGTCTCCGCGGTGCTCTGGGTGGCCGGCGGGTTCGCACCGGACGACGCCCGGCTGGTGCTCTGGGTGGCCGCCCTGGCCATCGACTATGCCGCGCCGTCGGTCGGATACTGGACTCCGTGGCTCGGCCGCTCGGAGACGACCGACTGGGAGATCGAGACCGCGCACTTCGCCGAGCGCTTCCAGCTGTTCGTGATCATCGCACTGGGCGAGTCGATCGTTGTCACCGGTGCCACGGCGTCGGCAGCCGGGATCGACCTGGCGATCGGCACGGCGCTGATGGTCGCCTTCGCGACCTCGGCGGCGCTGTGGTGGCTGTACTTCGACGAGGTCGGCTGGCGCGCGCAGCGGTTCCTCTCCCGTGCTGACGACAGCGGCAAGCTGGGCCGCGACGCCTACACCTACCTGCACGTACCGATCGTCGCCGGCATCATCGTCGTCGCGGTGGGCGACGAGCTGGTGATCGCCCACCCGGGCGCGACGGCCACCGGCGTCGAGCTGGCCGTGCTCGTCTTCGGCCCGGTGCTGTACCTGGCCGGCCACACGCTGTTTCGGCTGCGGATGATCCACAACGTCAGCCGCAAGCGCGTCGTGGCCGCCGCTGTGATCATCGCGCTGGCGCCGCTGGGCACCGTCATCTCGTCGCTGGCGCTGGCGTTCTGCGTGCTGGCGGTGCTCGCCGTGCTGGCCGCCTCCGAGACGCGGAACCGGCTGGCAGCCGCGTGATGCAACAACGGGTCAGACCCCTTTGTTGCGCCGCGTCTTCGCGTGGCGGGACATCAGCGCCGCCCACGGCCGTACCGGCACCAGCCGGGTCGCCTTCATCAGCAGCATCATCGGCAGCGGGAACACCAGCTCGGCCTTCTCGCGGGCGATGCCGTCGGCGATCCGCGCCGCGGCGTCCGGCGGCTCCATCAGGAACGGCATGCGGAAGGTGTTCTGCGACGTCAGGTCGCTGCGCACGAACCCGGGGCAGACGGTGAGCACCCGGATGCCCAGCGGCAGCAGATCGATGCGCAGCGACTCCAGCAGGTTGATCTCCGCCGCCTTGGTGCTGCCGTACGCCTCGGAGCTGGGCCAGCCGCGGTAGCCGGCGACGCTGGAGACGCCGGCGATCACGCCGCCGCGGCGCCGCCGCATGCCCGGCAGAACGGCGTCGATGCCGTGCACCATGCCCATTAGGTTGGTCTCGACGTGGAGCCGGAAGAGCTCTGTGTCCCACGCGGTGACGTCCATCTGCCGCCACGTCCCGGCGTTCAGCACGGCCAGGTCGATCGGGCCGAGCTCCTCCTCGACCCGTGCGGCCGCCGCGCGCATCGCGTCCAGGTCGGTGACGTCGGCCGGCACGGACAGCATCCGGTCGCCCGCGATCGCATCAAGCCGGTCGCCGCGGCGAGCGGTGATCGCGACGCGGGCGCCGCGGCCCGCCAGCTCGCGGGCCAGCGACTCTCCGATCCCGCTCGACGCCCCCGTGATCCAGACGACGGCGCCCGGATACCTCACCGGCGCTCCAGCCGCAGCTGGGCGTCGCCGATCGCGCCGGTCGCGAAGCCCGCCTCGCAGTAGGCGAGGTACAGCTCCCACATCCGCACGAAGGTGTCGCCGAAGCCCAGCGCGTGGGCCTCGTCGACCCGGGAGAGGAACCGCTCCCGCCAGCCCCGCAGCGTCCGCGCGTAGTGCAGGCCGATCTCGCGGTCGGCGGTCACCCGCAGCGCGGACGCGCGTGCCATCGCCGCGTCGATCGCCGGCCGTGACGGGATCGCGCCGCCCGGGAAGACGTACTTCTTGACCCATGTGTAGGCGCGGCGCGTGGCCAGGTAGCGCGAGTGCGACATGGTGATCGTCTGCAGTCCGACGGCGCCGCCCGGCTGAAGCAGCCGGTCGCACTCGGCGAAGAAGACCGGCCAGTACCGCTCGCCGACGGCCTCGAACATCTCGATCGAGACGATCGCGTCATAGCGGCCCTGGAGGTGGCGGTAGTCGCGCAGCTGGATGTCGACCGCATCCGCCAGTCCCGCGTCGCGGACGCGCTCTGTGGCCAGCTGTGCCTGCTCCCGGGAGAGCGTCGCGGTGGTGACGCGGCACCCTTGGCCGGCGAGGTGCATCGCCATG
>DATLLN010000039.1:0-4146 GCA_035537835.1 Gaiellales bacterium | reverse complement strand
GCGCTCCGGCGCCGACGTGATGCCCGAGACCGTGATCGTCGAGCTGGGCAGCCCCGAGCTCGAGCAGTCCGTCGTCGAAGCGCGCCTGCAGCTCGAATCCGCCGTGGCGCAGCTCGTCAACCGGCGCGCCGAGCTCGACAGTGCGCTCCTGACCCAGCGCGCGGCGGCCGCCAACATGGAGTCCGAAGCCCGCCAGGCCCAGCTGCAGGCCGAGGCCGACGAGGCGCTGTTCAAGGAAAACCTGCAGGGCGCGCTGGTCGCCAAGAAGAGCCGCGCCCGCGCCGACGACCTGCAGAACCGGACCGATATCGAGCAGCGCCGCCTTGACCTCGCCGAGAAGACGCTGAAGTCGCAGCTGGCCGTCCAGGAAGCCGAAGTGAGCCGGCTCCGCACGACCTACCAGCTGCGCCAGGAACAGCTGGAGAAGCTGAAGGTCCGGGCCGGCATCAAGGGCAAGCTGCAGGTCGTCCCGGTGGAAGTCGGCTCCCAGCTCGCCGCCGGCGCCAACGTCGCCCGCGTCGCCGACCCCAGCCGCCTCAAGGCCGAACTGCGCATCCCGGAGACCCAGACCCGGGACATCGAGATCGGCCAGCTGGCGTCGATCGACACACGGAACGGCTTCGTCCCCGGACGCGTCTCACGCATCGACGCCGCTGCCACCAACGGAACGGTCACCGTCGACGTCCAACTGACGGGCGAGCTCCCGCGGGGGGCGAGGCCCGACCTGACGGTGGACGGCACGGTCGAGCTCGAACGGCTCGACAACGTGGTGAACGTGGGCCGCGCCGCCTTCGCCCAGGAGAACAGCACGATGTCGCTCTTCAAGGTGACGCAGGGTTGCCAAATTCCGCAGATGGACTGCGAGGCGACCCGCACCCAGGTGAAGTTCGGGCGCAGCTCGGTCAACACGATCGAAGTGCTCGACGGTCTCAAGCCGGGCGACCAGGTGGTGCTCTCCGACATGTCGGCGTGGGATGCCCACGACCGCGTGCGACTCAATTGACCGTTCGTTCCAAATACGCGTCACGGACGCATCACGCGATTCCCCTGCGAGGTAGAAGATGGCTGAACCCGGCAGCGCGCTCATCACGCTCGACAACTTGAAGAAGGTCTTCTACACGGACGAAGTCGAGACCCATGCCCTGGCGGGGATCCACCTCGAGATCGCGAAGGGCGAGTACGTAGCGATCGCCGGCCCGTCGGGCTGCGGCAAGTCGACGCTGCTGTCGATCCTCGGCCTGCTCGACACGCCCTCCGAGGGCAAGTACTGGCTGAACGGCCGGCCGGTCGAACAGCTCACGCTGTCCGAGCGGGCCCGCACCCGCAACCGGGAAATCGGGTTCATCTTCCAGTCGTTCAACCTGATTGGCGACCTGACGGTGTTCGAGAACGTGGAGCTGCCGCTCACCTATCGCGGCATGCGCGCCGCCGAGCGCAAGGAGCGCTGCAACGCCGCGCTCGAGCGCGTCGGGATGGCGCACCGCGCCAAGCACCTGCCCAGCCAGCTGTCCGGCGGTCAGCAGCAGCGCGTGGCCGTGGCCCGCGCCGTCGTCGGCGACCCGCACATCCTCCTCGCCGACGAGCCGACCGGCAACCTCGACTCGAAGAACGGCGAGATGGTGATGGACCTGATGCGCGAGCTGCACCGCGGTGGCGCCACAATCTGCATGGTCACGCACGATCCGCGCTACGCCGCGCACGCTGATCGCAGCATCCACCTCTTCGACGGCCGCGTCGTCGAGGAGAACAGCGAAGTCGCGATCTAGCCCGCGCGGGCTCAGGAGGAGCCGCCATGGCCTCGATGCTCACCGATCTGCAGTTCGGGGCCAGGCTCCTCCTCCGGTCGCCCGGCTTCACGCTCGTCGCGGTCACGTCGCTGGCGATCGGCATCGGCGCCAACGCCGCCATCTTCGGCGCGATCAACGGCCTCCTGCTCAAGCCGCTTGCGGTCACGGCTCCCGACCGCCTCGTCGCGATCTTCACCAGCGACTTCAGCGGCCCGCGCTACGGCGGGTCGTCCTACCTCGACGCGGTGGACTTCGCGCGTGGCACGCCGGCGCTCGCCGGCCTCGCCGTCGCCGACGTCGATCGGCTCAGCCTCACCGCGGGCGCACAGCCCGAACGTGTCTTCGCCGAGTACGTCAGCCCCAACTACTTCGACGTCCTCGGCTTGGCGAGTGTCGCGGGGCGATTGCCGACTGGCGCGCTGACCGATTCCCCACCCGCGAGCGTTGTCCTCACCCATCGCTTCTGGCAGCGCCGGTTCGACGGAGATCCAGGCGTCGTCGGCCGCACGATCCGGCTGGGACGTGAGGCCGCCACGATCGTCGCGGTCGCGCCACCGGGCTACGCCGGGCTCACCCGCGGGCTCGATCTCGACCTCTTCGTCGTCGAGCCGGTGACCGGCCCCCGCGCCAGCAGCCGCGGCAATCGCGGCCGCGCCGTCATCGGCCGGCTGCGCCCCGACGCCGCGCCGGAGCAGGCGCAGGCGCAGCTCACGGCCGTCGCGGCCGCCCTCAAGCAGGCGTACCCGCAGGAGTGGACCGACGTCCGCGACCAGCCGCGCCGCATCACCGTGGCCGGTGAGCAGGCCCTCCGCATTCCTCCCGACGCGATCGGTCCGGTGACCGGCTTCCTGCTCGTGCTGGCACTCACCATGGGCCTGGTGCTCCTCGTCGCCTGCGCCAACGTCGCCGGCCTGCTCGTCGCCCGCGGGGCGGATCGGCGCGCCGAAGTCGCCGTCCGCCTGTCGCTCGGCGCGAGCCGCGGGCGCATCGTGCGCCAGCTGCTGGTGGAAGCCCTGCTCCTCGCCGCCGCCGCGGCGGCGGCGGGTCTGACCCTGGCGCAGTGGATGCTCGCGGCACTGGAAAGCCTACGGCTGCCCCTCCCGCTGCCCGTGCGGCTCGACTTCGCGATCGACGGCACGGTGCTGGCGGCGACGCTCGCCCTGACGGCGCTCACCGTGGTCGCGTTCGGCCTGGCGCCGGCCCTTCAAGCCACCCACGGCCTCCACCGCGCCGCCGGCCAGCGCGGCGGGCTGCCCGACCGCGCCCGCCGGATGCCGCTCCGAGGCGCGCTGGTCGCCGGGCAGGTGGCGTTGTCGATGGTGCTGCTCATCCTTGCCGGCCTCTTCGTCCGCAGCCTGCAGCTGTCGGCGCGGAGCGACGTCGGCTTCGACATCAGCCGCGTGCTGGTGGCCACGCTCGATCCGTCGATGCTGGACTACTCGGGCGAGCGCGGGGCGCAGCTTTACGAGGACCTCGTCGCGCGGGTCCGGACCGTGCCCGGCGTCGAGGCCGCGAGCGTCGCGAGGGTCGTACCGCTGGCGCTGGACTTCGACGGCGGGCGGCGCCGCATGCGGCCATCGCACTACGCGCGTCAGCCGGGCGAGGACATGGAAGTCCATTTCAACGCGATCTCGCCCGGCTACCTCGCGACGGTGGGGATGCGTCTCGTGCGCGGCCGTGACGTCTCCGCGGCAGACCGCCCCGGCGCCGAGCCGGTGATCATCGTGAACGAGGCCTACGCCGCACGCTACTGGCCCGGCCGCGATCCGCTGGCGGAGCGCGTATCGGTCACCGGCGACGAGGGGCCGCAACTGCGCGTCGTCGGCGTCGTCAACAACACGAAGTACTCGAGCCGGGGCGAAGCGCCGGCGCCGATGATGCTCCTGCCGTTCGCGCAACACTACAGCCCGCAGGCCAAACTGCACGTCCGCACGGCCGGCGATCCAGCGGCGCTCGCGCCCGCGGTGCGCGCCGCCTTCCGGTCCGTCGATCCCGTGCTGCCCGTGCTCGCGCTCGACACACTCGCCGCCCGGACCAGCACGTCGCTGCTGCCCCAGCAGATCGCCAGCTCGCTGATCGGCACGTTCGGCGTCGTCGCGCTGCTCCTGTCGCTGCTCGGGCTCTACGGCATGCTGGCCGGGACGGTCGCCCAGCGGTCGCGCGAAATCGGCGTTCGTCTGGCGCTCGGCGCGGCGTCCGGCTCGATCGTCCGACTGGTGCTGGGCCAGGGCTGGCGCTTCACCGCCATCGGGCTGACCGCCGGGCTCGGCATCGCTGCCGCGGGCTCACGGCTGCTCGGCGGGCTGCTACCGGGCGTCAGCCCGCTCGACGCCGCCGCCTACCTCGGCGCCGCGCTCCT
>DATLLN010000038.1:0-5831 GCA_035537835.1 Gaiellales bacterium | reverse complement strand
GCTCCCGGACCATGCTCGTCGCCTTCTCGACCTCGCCGCGCCGGACGTACAGCCGCGCCATGGTGGTTCGCGCGTGCACACCCGTGATCCCGCGCCCACCCTGCTGCGCCAGCACCCAGCCGGCCGTCGACTCCGCCCCGGCCCAGTCCCCGGCGGCCAGCTCGGTCGTCGCTTGTAACCCGCGCAGGTACAGCAGCGGACCCAGGATCTCCCGCGGCTCCAGGTACTCGATGCCCTCGCTGATCCAGCGACGCGCGGTATCGAGATCCCGGCGCAACACGGCGTCCCAGGCCAGCCCTTGGTATGCCATCCCGGCTTCCAGGTGGTTCCCGGCGTCGCGGGCCTTGTCGAGGCTGCGTCGCAGCGGGCCGTCGTCGGCGTGCAGCGTCATGTGCACCAGGGCGATGCGAACATGCACGTAACCGAGCACGGCCGGGTCGTCGACCGCGCCGGCCAGCGCGACCGCCCGGGCCATGGAGCGTTCCGCCTCCTCGCGCTGTCCGCCGTAGAGCCCGATCCGCACGGCAAGGTCGCTGTAGGCCATCGCGAGGTCCGGGCCTGGGGGCTGCCCCTCGAGCACCCCAAGCGCCGCAGTCAGTCGGCGCTCCATGTCCGCCCGCCGGCCGCTCAGCCAGGCCAGTGAGCTCATCCAGCGCAGGTTTCGACCTACCCCGGAGGAGTCGCCCTGGGCCTCGCGCAGGGCCAGCGCCCGCTCCGCCGCCTGCATGGCCTCGCCGACCAGGCAAGTCGTCGAGGCCTCGACGGTGAACGCTTCGAGCAGCTCGGCCCACTCGACCTCCGAGTAGGAGTCGGCGAGCTGCAGCGCCCGGCGGTAGTGGGCGGCGGCCTCGCGATGCGCGCCGGCGGCAGCTGCGGCCCGGGCCGCACGTGGCGCGACCTCGACGAGCGTGTCGTCGTCGCCGGCACGTTCGGCGTGATGCACCAGCCGCGCCGCATCGGCACCACGGGCCTGCAACGCGGACAGCACGAGAGTGTGCATCCGCCGTGCCCGCGACCGTGGCATCGCTTCTTCGACGGCCCGACGGGCAAGCTCGTGCCGGAAGGCCACCGCCCCGTCGTGCACGACGAGGACTCCGCGTTCCTCGGCCGCCGCGGCGGTCTCCGGCCAGTCCGGATGCACGGCGTCCAGCAGCGCGGTCTCAGCCCGGGCCGGCACCACGGCGAGCAGGTCCAGCAGCGCCCGCGTGGGCTCGGACAGCCGCGCCACCCGAGCAAGCACGGCCTGGCTCACCGACGCGGGCAACCCCTCCTGCTCGGCGGCGAGCAACTCGGTAACGAAGAACGGGTTGCCACCGGTGGAGGCGTGCACTCGCAGGCCAGCAGCCGGCTCGCCGGCCAGCCGCGTGACCGCGCGCGCCGACAGCGGGTCGAGCGCGATGCGGACCGCGACGGGCGGCCGCAGCCCGCCGAGCACGCGTTGCAGGAGCGAGACGACCGGCACCTCGTCGTCACGATAGGTGAGCACCAGCAGCGCCCGGAGCCCTTCGATGCGGCGGGCCACGAAGGTCAGCGCGTCGAGGCTGGCGTCGTCGGCCCAGTGCAGGTCCTCGACGACCAGCACCGTCACCGCGTCGCCCTCGTCGGTGAGCTCGTCGAGCAGCGCGGTGAAGATCGACTGCGCGGGCCCAGCGTCGAGGGCGCGGGCCAAGGCGGGTCGAGCCGACCGGCTCATGTCGTGCAACGGGCCGAACGGACGCGGGGTCAGCAGGTCGTCACACGTGCCTTCCAGGACCCGGGTGCGCGCGTCGAGCCCGGTCAGGAACGCCCGCGCCACCGATGTCTTGCCCATGCCGGCCCCGCCGCTGACCAGCGCGACCCGGCCCCGACCGGCCCGCGCCGAGGTCAGCGCGGCGTCGAGGTCAGCGAGGGCTGACTCGCGCTCCAGCAGCTGCATCCCGGCACGGTACGCGCCGGTGATACGGCTCGAAACCGGCGATCGGGTCGCCGCCCGACCGGGCCTGCGATGGTCTTCCCGGTCATTTCTTCCCTTGGAGGTGCGCCTCCGCGGCCGCGCCTGGCTTCGGCACGGCGACGGAAACAGCACCCGTCCGGTCGGGGGCCTGGACCATGGAGGCGACCTGCGCAAGCTGAGTGGTGCCAAACGGACACGATCAGTGATCGGCTACGAGGACCGCCATGCGTTGCACCTCATTGTTGGCGAAACCGCCGATGCTCCACCGCGGTTGGCTGTCTTGGACTCGACCGCTCGCGTCGTGTGCGCGGGCGCACAACTCGTGTTCGCCCGGTGGTGCGTCCCATTGCATGGAGAATCGGCTCCAGGCCCACCGTCCGTGGTCGTCGCCATCCAGCATCGCGGCGGACCAGGACGCGCCGGCGTCCGTGCTGACATCGACTGCAGTAACCGGTGCCCAACCAGACCATGCCCGGCCCTCGACGGTCGTAGGACCTGGTCGGAGGAAGCGGCGGCGGGACATGAAATCGGGAAACCCGGGCGGGACGAGCAGAGCCCGAGGCTCGATCCGCGTTACCGGGATGCCCGGCTCGGTGACGTTGTTCCGGAGCCGGTAGGCGATGGCGTTCTGGTACCCGTCGAAAGCCTCCGTCACGGCGTCGATCCTGGTCAGCCACTTCACGTGCGCCATTCCATACCAGCCCGGGACGACCAGTCGGGCCGGGAAGCCGTGCTGGGGTGGGAGCGGCGCGCCGTTCATCTCGTAGGCGAGCAGGACCTCGTCATTCAGCGCGTCGTTCAGGCCCAGGCCACGTTGGTAGTGCTGTTCGATGCCGCGCTCGATGCCGTGGTCGGCTCCGGTAAAGACGATATCGACGACCCCCTCGTCGATCCCCGCGTCCCGAAGGATGGGCGCCAGCGGGGTCCCGGTCCAGTCCGCCGTGCCGACCGCTTCGACCAGCCACGGTTGACTTTCAGGTCGCGGGTCGAGTCTCGCGCGGCCGTTGCCGGCGCACTCCACCGTGACCCGGGTTGTCTTACGCTCCCGCTGTCTCAGGTCATCGAGGTCGAGGGTGATCGGCCGCGCGACAGCACCGTCGATCCGCAGCCTCCAGGACCGGGCGTCGACGTGCGGGATATCGAAGTGGACCAGCAGGTAGTGAAGGCCCGGCGGCGTGACCTCATCGCGCAGCATCTCCAGCGGCAGGCCATGGTTGCGCGCGGCAAGTTGCAGCTCGTCCATGGATAGCCCGGCACCCGGCGGATGAAGCAGGGCGGGCTTGCTGTGCTGCGCGAACACCTGCTCAGCTCCTGTGTTCGACATCGCTCCCCCCAACCGCGACACGCTCGGCGTCGGCCAGCCCGGCAATGGATGGACGAAGTCTTGCCGATCGCCCAGCATCGGTCGACCGATCGTCGGCGACGGGGCAGATGCGCGAAAGCCCCCAGCCCGGGTCGTCGGCCAGGGGCTCGGGCTGGCGATGCAAGCACACGACCGGGGTCCGCGCCTCAACGCGGGCGAAAAGGGGATGAGCCCGGTCGTCGACGACGACCGGGCGGCTCCGGGGCGGACGATCAGGAGCTGACGAGCTCCGTACGGGGCGGCTCGGACGTACCGCCGGCGACGCGGCGGTCCCAGGTGGCCAGCACCTGCGGCGACGTCGGCCGGGTGGCGAGGCTGCCGATCACATAGACGACCAGGCCGGCGCCGAGCCCGACGTAGATCGGCTCGTTGGCGTAGATGTCGCCGAGCGCGATCATGGTCGCGAGCGTTGCGACAGTGCCGACGGCCATCGCCAGCAGGGCGCCGACGTTCGTGCCGCGCCGCCAGACCAGTCCGCCGAGGATCGGGACGAGCAGACCGCCGACCAGGATGTCGTAGGCGACGGTGAGCGCGGCGACGACGTCCTGCAGCACGCAGGCGATCACGATCATCACTATTCCGAACCCGGCGACGTAGAGGCGGTTGTTGCGAACGTGGTCGTGCTCGCTGCCCGACTCCGGGTCGCGGCCACGCAGCCGCGCCACGATGTCCTGGCTGAAGACGGTCGCGGTGGCGATCAGCGCGCCGCTCGAGGTGGACATCACCGCGGCGAGGGCGGCGGCCAGCACGAGCCCCGCGAGCAGGGCGGGCATCGTGGCCTCGACGACGGCGGCGAAGGCGTCGTCGCGGGCGTCAAGTGCCGGCAGGATGACCCGCGCGGCTGTGCCGATCACCGCGCCGGCCACGCCGTAGAGCAGGCAGTACACGCCGGAGGCGGCGCCGGCCCACTTCGCCACTGCCGGGCTGCGGGCGGTGAACACGCGCTGCCAGATGTCCTGGCCGATGAGCAGGCCGAAGGTGTAGATCACGAAGTAGGTGACGATCGTGCCGCCGCCGATGGTGGTGAGCGACAGCGCGTCGACCGGCAGGTGCTCGGCCAGCCCGCTGAAGCCGCCCGCCTTCACGATCACGACCGGCAGCAGGATGCAGAAGATCCCGACGGTCTTGATGACGAACTGCACGAAGTCGGTGAGAGTGATCGACCACATGCCGCCGAGCGTCGAGTAGATGACGACCACGCTGCCGCCGATGATGATCGACGGGATCTTGGGCAGGTCGAGCAGCGCGCCGAAGATCGTCGCATAGGCGATCGTCGAGGTGACCGAGAGCATCAGGGTGTAGCCGAACATGACCAGTCCGGACAGCACGCTGGAGCCGGGGCCGTAGCGCAGCTCGAGCATCTGGCTGACCGTGTAGACCCCGAGTCGCTGGATCCGACCGGCGAACAGCAGCGAGAGCGCGAGGATGCCGGTCCCGATCGCGACGACGAGCCACATCCCGGACAGGCCGTACTCGTAGCCGAGGCCGACGCCGCCGATCGTGGAGGCGCCGCCGAGGACGATGGCGGCCATCGTCCCGGAGTAGAGCAGCGGGCCGAGCCGCCGTCCGGCGACCAGGAAGTCGGACTGGGTGGTGGCGCGGCGCTTCCCCCAGAAGCCGAAGGCGATCATGGCGGCCAGGTAGAGGCCGACGACGGCGACGTCCATGGCACTCCTCCTCGAGTGGGTTGATCTAGCGGACGTCCAGGTGGACGAGGGTCGGGCGGTCGGCCGTCAGGGCGTCGGCGACCAGTGCGGTGAGCGCGGCCAGGTCGGTGGCGCGCATGCCGTGCGCGCCCATCGCGGTGGCCATCGCGGCGAAGTCGGGGCTGGGCAGGTCCACGGCCGTCGGCGGGATCCCGCGGGCGGCCTGCTGGTCGCGGATCTCGCGGTAGCCGCCGTTGTCGACGACCACCACGGGGACCGGCAGCCGCAGCTCGGCGAGCGTGGCGAGCTCCTGCACCGAGAACATCAGCGCGCCGTCACCCAGGAGCGCGGCGACCGGGCGGCCGGGCCGGGCGAGCGCGGCGCCGATCGCCGCGGGCAGGCCGTAGCCGAGCGTCGCGTAGCCCGGGGTGTAGCAGAACCGCCGCGGGGCGGGCACGTCGAAGAAGTGCACGGAGCCGAAGTAGGTGACCTGCGAGCTGTCCCCGGTGAGCACGGCGTCGGCGGGCAGCGCGGCGCGGACGGCCGCGTTGATCTCCTCGCAGCGCCCTGCGTCGGCGCGGGCCTCCTTGCGGCAGGCCGCGCGCAGGTCCCGGGCACGCTCGGCGCCGTCGGCGCGGCTGGCGGGCACCGCGGCCCGGAGCGCGCGCAGGGCCGCCGAGGCGTCGGCGTGCAGGGCGACCGTGGCCATGCAGTTCTTGTTCAGCTGGGCGGCGTCGACATCGACGCGGACGACGGCCGCGGCGCTGATCCGGCCCTCCCAGAGGTCGGAGTCGCCCAGCTCGCTGCCCACGACGAGCAGCGCGTCGCTCGCGGCGGCGGCCTGCTGCAGCGCCCGCAGCCGCACGGACGCGCCGACCGACAGCGGGTG
>DATLLN010000037.1:0-2161 GCA_035537835.1 Gaiellales bacterium | reverse complement strand
GCCCAGGTCCTCGGCGATGGCGGCGGTGATCGCGTCCTCGATCTCGGCGAGCCGCGCGCGGTAGTGGCTGCGCAGCTGCGCGTCGCCGGCGATCAGCCGCTCACGGAGCAGCCGCCGCGCGTCGGGCGCCGACGCGTGCTCGCCCATGAACGAGCGCAGGACGTCGGGCGCCGAGCGGTCGGGCTCGCGGTCGCGCAGCTGCCGCAGCAGGTCCTCGCAGACCGGCGCGGTGTCGGCGAAGACGATGTCCTCCTTCGACGGGAAGTATGCGAACACGGTGCCCTTCGACACCTCCGCCGCCTCGGCGATCTCGGCCACCGTCGTCTGCTGGTAGCCGCGCTCGGCGAACAGCTCGAGCGCGACCGTGACGATCGTCTCCCGCGTGCGCTGCTTCTTGCGCTCCCTCAGCCCGTCGACCATGAGCGCAAACGATAGCATCGGTTTCTGAACCCGGTACAGTTTTCTTCCGGGTCTATTCCGGCACGCTTTCTCGACCGCCCGTCACCCCGATGCCACACTCCCCGGCCTACAGTTGCCGCATGACCGAATCGACCCTCATCATCAACTCCCCGATCGGGCGGCTGCTGCTGACCACCCGGGACGGCGCGCTGACGAGCCTTTGGATGGAGCCCTTCGAGGAGCCCGCCGCGCCCGGCCGCCGCGAGCCCGTGCTGACGGCGGCCCGCCGCCAGCTCGATGCGTACTTCGCCGGCAAGCTGACCGAGTTCGACCTGCCGCTGGCCCCCGCCGGCACGCCATTCCAGACCGGCGTCTGGGACGAGCTGCAGCGGGTGCCCTACGGCACCACCGTCAGCTACGCCGAGCTCGCCGGCCGCGTTGGCCGGCCCGGCCACTTCCGCGCCGTCGGATCGGCCAACGGCCGCAACCCGATCTCGATCATCATCCCCTGCCATCGCGTCGTCGGCTCCAACGGGAGCCTGACCGGCTACGGCGGCGGTATCGACCGCAAGCGCTGGCTGCTCGACCACGAGGCGGCGATCGCCGCTACGAAATCACGCCCGCGGCCGCGCAGAAGCGGCGCAGCCGCGGCGGGTTCGCGGGGTCGCTGACCAGCCCGGTCAGACCGATCCCGACCACCGGCACCCGTCCGGCGACGCGCTCGATCAACCCGAACACGTCCTCCACGGACGGCCCATCCGGCTCCGGCATGAAGCAGGCGATCTCGCTCGGGTCGAGCACGTCGCAGTCCAGCGCGATGTACGCGCCGACGACACCGTCCAGCACGCCGTCGAGCTCGCCGGGCGAGGTCGCCAGCCCGACCCGCTCGATGAACTCGTCCTCGGGCGGGTCGAGGTTGCGGGCGCCGATCAGCGCGGCGTCCTCGACGGCAATGCCGCCGCCGTCGAGCAGCATTCGAAACGGCATGCCCCACAGGTTGCCCGACGGCGACGTCTCCGGCGTGTTCAGGTCGCCGTGCGCATCGAACCAGACGACGGCGATCCGGCCGTGTCGCTGGGCCAGCCCGCGACCGGCGCCGACGTGCGTGCAGCAGCACCCGCCCAGCACCACCGGTCGCTCGGGCAGCGCCCCGGCGATCAGCCGGTGCTGCTCGTCCAGGTCGTCGACGTCGACCACCGCCGCCGTCTCCAGCCCGAGATCCATCCCCGCCGCCTCGCTCATCGGCCCGCCGCCCTCGCCCCAGGCGCAGGGCACGCGAACGACCCGTGCCGCCGTCACGGCGCGACCAGCTCGTCGAGCACGTCGGGCAGCGCGTTCAGGTCCGGCAGCTCCCGGGTCGGCCGGGCCGCCGCCGTTTCGCCCAGCCGGTTGATCCAGACGCTGGGCAGGCGAAGCTCGTCCGCGACGACGATGTCGTGGAACTGGCTCTGAGCGACGTGCACGTAGCGGTCGGGGGGCGCACCGGTCTGCGAGAAGAACGCGTCCCAGTGCCCATGCGCGGGCTTGTACGAGCGCACGTCCTCGGCGACGATCACCCGCTCGAACGGCGCGCCCAGCCGGGGCAGCGACTGGGCCAGCAGGTCGCGGTCGCAGTTCGAGAGGATGACCAGGTTCCAGCCGCGGTCGACCAGCTCCTGCAGCTTGCCGGGCACCTCGGGGAACGCCGGCCAGTCGCCGAGCGACTCGGACATCATCGTCCGCTCATCGCCTGCCAGCTCCCTCCCCTCCTCGGCCGCCAGCC
>DATLLN010000036.1:0-4305 GCA_035537835.1 Gaiellales bacterium | reverse complement strand
GTGACGACCCAGCGGATCTCGTCGCTCACGTACGGGCGGAGGATCGCCCCGGTCATCTCGCCGTGCGTGTACGGCGCCAGCTCGTCGCCGATGTCGTGCAGCAGCGCCGCGACGACGTACTCCTCGCTGCGCCCGTCCTTGAGCGCGCGGGTCGCGGACTGCAGGGAGTGCTCGTATCGGGTCACCTGGTACCCGGTGTACGAGTCCTTCAGCGCGTCGAGCGCCGCCAGCAGGCGGTCGGGCAGCGAGGCGACGTAGACCTCCTCGTACCTGTCGAGGAGGTCGTAGTCCGCCTTGGTGCCGTCGGCCATGCGGGTGAAGGACACTGTCTCCACCCGCATAGCATTGCAGATCAGGCGGCGGTGGCGCCCGTCCCGATGGGGCAGGACACTCCGGTTCCGCCGATTCCGCAGTAGCCCATCGGGTTCTTGTGCAGGTACTGCTGGTGGTAGTCCTCGGCCGGGTAGTAGGCGCCGGCCTCGGCGATCTCGGTCGTGATCGGGCCCATGCCCCGCTCGGCCAGCGCCGCGGCGTACGCGTCACGGGTGGCGATGGCGGCGTCACGCTGCTCCGGCGTCCGCCAGTAGATCGCGGACCGGTACTGCGTGCCGGCATCGTTGCCCTGCCGCATGCCCTGGGTCGGGTCGTGGCCCTCCCAGAACTTGCGGAGCATCTCGGTGGTCGAGATCACGGACGGGTCGTAGGCGACCAGCACGACCTCGGCATGGCCGGTGCGGCCGCTGCAGACCTCGCGGTAGGTCGGGTTCGGGGTCGTCCCTCCGGCGTAGCCGACGGATGTCGTCCAGACGCCCGGGGTCTGCCAGAACACGCGCTCGGCGCCCCAGAAGCAGCCCATGCCGACCAGCAGCCAGTCGATGCCGTCGGGAAACGGCGGCACCAGCGGCCTGCCGGCGAGCACGTCGTGCTCGGCGGGGATGTCGAAGGATGGGTGATCGCGGCCGGGCAGCGCCTCGGCGGCCTCGGGAACGCGATCGGGCTTGCGTGAGAACAGCGACACGAAATGCGTCCTTTCTCGAATCGGTTAGATGGTCATAGGGTAGTCCCGCCGGGTGGGCCGTTCGTTACATTCCCGGCCCATGGCGCCGGTCAGTGACCATCGCACGCTCCTGTCGGGCACGGCGCTGAACGTTGCCGGGCTCGCCGCCGGTGTCGTCGCCGCATACGGGGTGCAGCTCGTCTTCGCCCGCCAGCTGCCGACCGGCGGGCTGGGCCTGGTTACGGTGGCCGTCCAGGTCGCCTTCGTGGCGGCGGCCGGCAGCCGCTTCGGGATGGATCTGGCCACCGTCCGCGAGGTGGCGATCGGCGTCGGCGCCGCCGACCGCGCGCATTTGCGGAGCCTGGTCGAGCGGTGCGCGCTGATCGCCGGGGCGGCCAGCGTGGTGGTCGGTCTGCTGCTGGTGGCGCTCGCGCCGCTGACCGGCGGGCACCGCGACACGATCGCCATCGCCGCGGCCTCGGTGCCCTTCGCGGCGGTCGCGAACACCTACCTGGGCGCGACCCGCGGGCTCAAGCAGATGTCCCAGACGCTCTGGGTCTACTGGATCGGCCAGCCGCTGGCCTGGATCGTGATCGCGGTCGCGGCCATCGCGCTGGGCGGCGGGACCGACGCGGCGGTCTGGTCGTACGACGCCTCGTGGCTGCTGGCCGCGCTGGCCGCATGGCGGATGTGGCGGCGGGCCGCCGCCGGGATGGGCGACGAGCCGGCCGGCCGCGACCGGATCCGCGCCGCGCTGCGGTTCGGCGCGCCCCGTGCGCCGTCGGCACTGCTCGCGCAGGCCCTCTTCTGGGCCGACCTGTGGGTGCTCGCGGCATACGCGCCGCCGGGCGAGGTCGACACGTACTCGGCCGCCAGCCGGCTCGCCCAGGTGGTGCTGCTGTTCCTGACGTCGCTCAACCTGCTGTTCTCGCCGTTCGCCGCCGACCTCCACGCCCGCGGACACCGCGAGCAGCTGGACGCGCTGTTCAAGAGCGCGACCCGCTGGGCGCTGGCCGCGACCATCCCCGTGGTGATCGTGCTGTGCGTGGCCGCGCCCGACGCGCTGCGGGCGTTCGGCCCCGGCTACGAGAGCGGCGAGACCACGCTGCGCATCCTGCTGGTCGGCCAGCTCGTCAACGCGGCCACCGGCAGCGTCGGGTTCATCCTGATCATGGTCGGCAGGACCGGGCTCGACCTGCTCGACAACGCGCTGGCGGTCGCCGTCCTGATCGGGCTCGCGGCGCCGCTCGCCTCCGGCCACGGCATGGAGGGGGCCGCCATCGCGGCGGCCGTCGCGATCGGCAGCGTCAACCTGATCCGGCTCGTCCAGGTGCACCGGATCGTGCACATCCAGCCGTACTCGGCCGACTACCTGCTGCTGCTGGTGCCGGCCGCGGCCTGCGCCGCGGCGGCGCTGGCGGCACAGGCGCTGACCGGCGACGCGCGCTGGTGGTTCTCGCTGCTCGTGGTCGGCGCAGCCGGCGTCGCCGCCTACGTGGTCGTCGCACCGGTCGCGCTGACCGGGCAGGAGCGCTCGGCGATGCAGGGCGCGGCGCGCAGGATCACGAACCGGTCGTCGCGGTAGACCTCGGCCAGCCCGGGGAGCGCCATGATCGCGCCGGCGACGTCTGACTGATCCTCGAGGTCGACCAGCACGTGCGTCACGTCCCAGCGGCTGAGCAGGTCGAGGCGCTCCTGCTGGGACGTCGCCGGGTCGAAGAACCGCTGTGAATCTTGGCGCCGCCCGGCGGTGTCGATCTTCGGCTCCGCGCGTGTCCGCGCCTCGGGCAGGCCGACGGCGTACACGGGCGCCTCGCCGACCAGCTCGAACAGCCGGTGCTCCTCCCCCATCACCACCGGGAGCGGCACGTCGTGCTTGCGAAACCAGATCGCGACTCCCTGCGTCAGGCCGACCGCCAGGTCGGCGCGCGGCGGCCGGTGCGGCCCCGCCCGCGCCTCGTCGAGCACGGTGCCGCCGCTGTGCTGGATCGGCGCGACCAGCGTCGCCGCGATCAGCAGGGACGCGGCCCACCAGGGGCCGCGGTCGATGTCCCGGCGCGGCTCGCGGATCAGCGCGGCGACGGTCGCCGCGATGGCGATGACGACCACCCAGCTGGCCGGCTCGCGCCAGAAATCCGGCTCGGCGCGCAGGGCGAGCAGCAGCGCCGCCAGGGCGACGGCGGCCGCAATCGACCACCGGCCGAGCAGCCGCGCGACCACGCAGGCCGCCGCCGCCAGCGCCACCGGCCAGGGCAACAGCTGCCAGAAGCGGTGGAACTGCCCCATCCCGACCACCGCCATCACGGCCGTGTTCACCCCGGGCACGAGCAGCAGCCCGAGAATGCCCAGCATCGCGCCCGCCGCCGGCAGCGTCCGCCGGTAGCGGACGAGCAGGATGCAGGCCACGATCGCGACCAGCACGTAGCCGCGCCCGAACACCGGCGCCCAGGGGTACATCAGCAGCGCCCGCGCACCATCGTGCACGAACTCGTCGGAGTGCGTGATGATCTCGCGCCGCTCGCCGCCGCGGATCGCCACCCACCAGATCCAGCCGGCGATGGCCGCCGTCGCCACCCCGGACACGGCAATCGCCACCCCGGCGGAACGGGCGGCGGCCAGATGGGCGCGCCACGAGCCGGCCAGGATGCCCGCCATCAGCGCGAGGCAAGGGATGGCGTAGGTCGGGTGCACGAGCGCGATCACGGCGATCACGGCCGCGCTCGCGTAGGCGCCCAGCAGCACGCCCCGCAGCGAGGCCAGGAACAGGATCACGACTGCCGGAGCCAGCACGAAGAACGCGAACGGGGGCGGCTGGTTGATCTGCATGATCAACCCGTTGATCAGTGTGCACAGGTCCCAGGCGGCCACGACGGCGGCGAGGTAGCCGGCCAGCCGCCAGCCGGTCAGCCGCTGGGTGATCGCATAGATGCCGAGGATCGCCGCCAGGCCGCAGAGCGGCGCCAGCTGGATGAACGCCGTCCCGGCATCGACGCCGGCGACCCGGGCGACGCCGGCCCAGGCCGCGTGCAGCAGCGGGAAGGCGTAGCCGGCGTGCGGCGCGCCGTCGTCGAACGACGAGATGGACGTCAGCGAAAGCCCGTCGACGCGCTCGATCTTGCGCATCCGCCCGACGTGGAACAGCGCGTCGCCGACCACGCCGGTGGACAGCCGCCAGGTCAGGAACGCGAACGCCACCGACGAGGCCGCTCCGGCGGCGATCTCGACCAGCGGCACCGCCTCCAGGGCGAGGGGACGACGGAGCGCGTACGCCATCCCGCCCCAGCCCAGGATCAGCACGGCCGCCAGCG
>DATLLN010000035.1:0-2080 GCA_035537835.1 Gaiellales bacterium | reverse complement strand
ACCACCGGGCGCGGGTAGAAGTGCGGCGCCGCGGCGAACGGGGAACCGCCGGGATAGTACGGCGAAGAGGGCTCGCCCTCGACGATCGAGCCGAGATAGAGCCAGTTCACGCCGTCGGCGCAGGCATAGACGATCGGCCGCGGCCCCTGCGTGCCGGGCGCGTTGGTGTGCATGCCGGCGAGCATGACCCCGTCCTTGCGCACCGAGTACATGCTCGTGCCGGGCATCGACAGCGACGGGAAATCCCAGTTGGGCAACAGCGTCGGCGCGCGCCAGGTGCGCCCGCCGTCGGTCGAGGCGCGCATCCACGCGCGAGCGGTCGGCGCGAACAGCGCCGGGATGCCGCCGCCCATGACCAGCGTGTCGCGGCTGGCGAAGTCGAGCGGCGGCAGGCCCGACCAGTCGGCCGCCACGCCGCCCGGCAGATCCTTCTCCTCGCGGATCGCCATGTCGAAGATGGGCACGATCGAGCCGGGATCCCAGGTCCGCCCGCCGTCGCCCGAGCGGATCACCACGATCTCGCCCATGTTGCGCGTGAGGTTGGTGTGGTCGACGTCGGCCGGCTGGCCGTAGTCCGACGGCACGCGCTTGAACCCCGCGACCACGCTGCCGTCGGCGGTCTGCCACAGGCCGCAGTAGAACGGCCAGGCGGCGAACTCGCGGTCGTTGCGGTAGACCACGAAGTGCTCGGCGCTGCTTGCCTTGACCGGCCTCTCGTCGGTGCGGACCAGCGCCGTCGCCGACTGCGCGCTCGCCGCGGCGGCCAGGCCTGCCGCCGGAGCCCCGATCAACGCCGAGCGGCGCGTGAGCATCAGTCCACCGAGACAATCGAACGCGCGATGTGCCGCACGCCGCCGTTGACCTGGACCGGATCGTCCTTGCTGTTGAAGTAGTAGAGCACGCCGACCTTGCCGTCGTCGGTCACCCACGCGTTGGGATAGCCGAGATCCCAGCTGCCGCCGTCGTCGCGCACGATCAGCTCGCCGCCCCAGGTCTTGCCTTCGTCCTCGCTGACCGCGGCGCGGATGCCCGAGGGCATCAGGCGGTAGCCGTAGACCATCACCAGCCGCCCGTCGGGCAACCGCACCAGGCTGCCCGGTGCGCCGAAGTCGTTGACCCGCGAGAGGAAGCCCCAGGTGCGCCCGCCGTCGTCGCTGGCGAAGACCTCGGTCCACATGATCCCGCGCGGGTCGCGCTGGCACCTGAGCGTGCACAGCATGCGTCCGCTCGGCAGCATGAGCCCGCGCGGGTAGAACCAGCGGTGCCCGCCGAAGCGGAAGGTGCTCTGCCAGTCGCCGCTCGCCGCCGCGTAGGGATCGCGCTCGGGGGTGATGAACGAGACGAAGTGGAACTCGGTCCCGCCAGGCGGCAGCGCGTAGACCAGCGGACGGCGGTTCCAGCCCTCCTTGTTGACCTCGATCAGCCAGATCAGCACCGTCCCGTCGGGCCGCACCGTGACCGAGTTGATCGCCGAGAGCGAAAACAACCCGTCGAGCGCCACCGGAAACGCCGGGCTCCAGCTATGCCCGCGGTCGCGCGAGACGCGCACCGAGGTGCGGCCCTCGGGGGTGCCGAACGCGCTCGAGCCGTTGGCGACGATCACGTCGCGGTCGAGGTAGTTCACCGGCCCGAGCTCGGGCAGCCCCTTGGCGTCCTTCCACCGCGGATCGAGCTGCTGGTAGACGCTGTCGGTCCCCGCATCCCATGTCCGCCCGTAATCCTTCGAGCGCACTGTGACGATCCGGCTCGCTCCGCCGCGGCCGATGTTGTCGTGGCTGATTGCGTCCGCGCTCGCGTAGTCGGTCTTCACCGCCGAGAAATTCTGCAGCAGCTCGCCGCCGCCCATGTCCCAGAAGCCGCTGGTGTGCGGCCAGCCGGTGAACTCGTCCTCGCGCCGGTAGACCACGGCATGGTCGGCGACGAGCCGGCGTGGCGGGACGTAGGACCTGATGATGGCGGGCGCTTGCGCTCGCGCCGGCATGGCGAGCAGCAGCGCGCCGGCCGCCGATCCTCCGGCCAGCGCGCTGCGCCGCGTCATCGCCGTTCCGCCCGTCGTCCGGGTCATATGCCCCTCCCCACT
>DATLLN010000034.1:0-12041 GCA_035537835.1 Gaiellales bacterium | reverse complement strand
CATGGACGCCGAGGCGCTGGAGGCGACGCGCGCCACCGGGCTCGCCCACTTCCACTCGCGGTCGCGTGACGAGCTATGGCAGAAGGGCGCCACCTCGGGCAACACGATGGAGGTGCGCGACCTCGCCTTCGACTGCGACCGCGACACGATCCTGCTGCGCGTGCGGCCCGCCGGGCCCGCCTGCCACACCGGCGAGGAGACCTGCTTCGGGCCGCGCCGCGGCGACGTCACCTCGGTGCTGCCCGAGCTCGCCGGGGTGTTCGAGCAGCGGCGGCGGGAGGGCGGCGACCAGAGCTACGTCGCGGGCGTGCTGGCCGCCGACCGCGAGGTCGCCCAGCGCAAGGTCGGCGAGGAGGCGGTCGAGGTGCTGCTTGCGCCGGCGGGCAGCGGGGAGCTGGTCGCCGAGGTCGCCGACCTGTGGTTCCACTCGATGGTGCTGCTGGCGCGCGACGGGATCGATCCGCTGGCCCCGCTGGCCGAGCTGCGGAGCCGCCGGAAGTAGCATGTGCGCCGTGATCCGGCGCGTCGTCATCCCGCTGATCCTGGCCTGCGCGCTGGCCTCGGGCTGCAGCGGCTCGTCCTCGGGTTCGTCGAGCGCCCCCGCGGTGTCCAGCAAGGACACGGTGCGCACGGCGCAGACCTTGCCCGCCCAGGGGACGGTGAAGCTGCCCGACGGACGCGTCTACACCGTGGCCGCCCCCGGGCAGGTGCTGCGGCTGGACGACGTCACGCTGCACATAAACGGGCTGACGTGGTCGCCTTCGGCGAACGCCACCGACGTGCCCCCCGGTGCCAGGTACGTGGCCACCGCCGACGTCACCATCGGCAACACGACGGCCGACTCTCAGACCGTCGGCGCCACCCAGATCTGGCTGCTCGCCGGCTCGAGCACCTTCGTCGCCAACCCGGGCGGCGTCATCGGCAAGCAGGTGCCGGCCGGGACGACGCGCGACGGCAAGGTGAGCTTCTACCTCCCCCGCAAGCAGGTCGGCGGGCTGCTGCTCTACCGGTTCGCCGACACGGACGCGATCGCCAAGGCGACCCACGTCGGCGTCGCCCGCTACCGCAAGGGCTGATGGCCGACGACGTGACGCGCCTGGACGAGTACCGGCGCAAGCGCCGCCGCGACGCGACGCCGGAGCCGATGGACACCGGCGGCTCGCCCGGGGACGACGAGCCGGTGTTCGTCGTCCAGCGCCACGATGCCCGCCGCCTGCATTACGACCTGCGGCTCGAGATGTCCGGCACACTCGTCAGCTGGGCCCTGCCCAAGGGGCTGCCGCTGGAGACCGGCGAGCGCTACCTGGCCGTCCACACCGAGGACCACCCGATGGAGTACGCCGACTTCTCGGGTGTCATCCCCAAGGGCCAGTACGGCGCCGGCCTGATGGAGATCTGGGACCGCGGCACCTACGTGCTCGAGGAGCGCAAGCGCGACGGCGGCCTGACGGTGCATCTGCGCGGCGAGCGGCTGCAGGGCCGGTGGACGCTCGTCCCGGCCCACCTGGACGGGGACGAGCGCAACTGGCTGATCATCAAGAAGCACGACGACGAGCCGCGCGAGGCGGTCGCCGCGAGCACCGATCTGCTGCCGATGCTGGCCGGACAGACGGAGCGGCTGCCCGCCGGCGACGACTGGTTGTTCGAGGTCAAGTGGGACGGGTTCCGCGCGCTGGGCGCGGTGCGCGGCAACGAGGCGACGCTGCGCAGCCGCACCGGCGTCGACCTCAGCTCGCGGTTCGCGGCCGTGGCTCGCGCGCTGCCCCATGCCGTGCGCACGCCCGACTGCGTGGTCGACGGCGAGGTGTGCGCGCTGGACGAGCAGGGCCGGCCCAGCTTCGGCCTGCTCCAGCGCGACGGCGGCCCGCTCGTCTACTACGTCTTCGACCTGCTCGAGCTGGAGCGACGGCCGCTGGTCGACGAGCCGCTCGAGCGGCGACGCGAGCAGCTGGAGGCGCTGATCCTGCCCGACAACCCGATCGTGCGCATCTCGGCCGCGTTCGACGACGGCCAGGCGCTGTATCAGGCCGCGCTCGAACACGGGCTGGAGGGCGTGATGGCCAAGAAGCGCGGGTCGACCTACCGCCCCGGCCGGCGCAGCCGCGAGTGGCTCAAGCTGAAGGCCCGGCAGACGGCGGAGTTCACCGTGGCCGGGTTCACGCGCGGCGAGGGCTCACGGGAGGAGCTGGGCGCGCTGGTGCTGGCCGAGCCGGACGACGAGGGCGCCCTTCGCTGGGTGGGCAACGTCGGCAGCGGCCTGGACGGCGGCGAGGTGACGCGCCTGCTGCGGCTGATGGAGCCGCTGCGCCGGACGTCGCCCACGATCTCGCCGGCGCCGCGGATGCCGCGCGTCAAGGCGCGCGATCTGCGGTGGGTCGAGCCGGAGCTGCGGGCCCGCGTGCAGTTCACCGAGCGGACGCGCGACGGGCGGCTGCGGGCGCCGGTCTACAAGGGGCTGGCGGCGAAGGCGGAGCGATCGAGCCGGCGGGTCGAGGTGACCAACGCCGACAAGGTGTTCTTCCCCGAGGACGGGATCACCAAGGGCGACGTGTTCGGCTTCTACGAGCGCATCGCGCCGGTCCTCGTGCCGCACCTGCGCGACCGGCCGTTCACGATGCTGCGCTATCCCGACGGCATCGCCGGCAAGCACTTCTTCCAGAAGGACGCGCCGTCGCACATGCCGTCGTTCGTCAAGCGGTTCGAGCACGAGGGCATCTCGTACGCGCTGGTCAACGACGCCGACTCATTGCTGTGGATGGCGAACATGGGCTGCATCGACCTGCACCCCTGGCTGGCCCGCCGCGACCGGCCCGACCGGCCCGACCTGGTGATGTTCGACCTCGATCCGGCGGACGGCGTGCCGTATGCGACCGTGGTCAAGGTGGCGCTGATCCTGCGCGACGCGCTGACGGCGCTCGACCTGGTAGGCGTGCCGAAGACCAGCGGCGGCAAGGGGATGCACGTGCTGGTGCCGATCGAGCGGCGGTACGAGCACGCGGACGCGCGGGGGTTCGTCGCCGCCGTGGCGCGGGCGATCGCGGCCACGCATCCCGACCTGGTGACCACCCGGTGGCGCAAGGCGGAGCGCCACGGCGTGCTGATCGACGCCAACCAGAACGGGCTGGGCCGGACGACTGCCGGTGTCTACTCGGTGCGGCCGAAGCCGGGAGCGCCGGTGTCGACACCGCTGCGCTGGGAGGAGCTGGACGACAAGCTCGACCCCGGGACGTTCACGATGGAGGCGGTCGAGCGGCGGATCAGCCGCTTCGGCGACCTCGCCGAGAGCCTCCGGACCCTGCGGCAGCGGCTGCCTTCTTAGCCGGCTTCTCGGCCGGCGTCTTGCGAGTGCCCTTGGTTTGCGAGAGCGAGGCCTGGAGGGCGGCCAGCAGGTCGGGCGCGGCCGTGGTCTCGGCCTCGACGACGCGCTTGACCTCCTTGCCGTCGCGCTTCTGCTCGATCACCTCGAGCAGCCGGGCGCGGTAGTTGTCCTCGTACTGCGTCGGGTCGAAGCTGCCGGTGTAGTTCTTGATCAGCTCGATCGCCATCTCCAGCTGCTTCTTGTCGACGGCGACGCCGTCCGGCGCGATCCCCTCGGACGGGCGCACCTCGTCATGGAAGAACATCTTCTCCAGCGTCAGCACGCCGTCGCGGACGCGCAGGCAGCCGAGGTTCTCGCGCTCGTGGAACACGTAGGTCGCGATCGCCGCCAGGCCGGCCTGCTCCATCGCCTCGACCAGCAGCGCGTACACCGGCTCGCCGGTCTTGTCGGCGGCGCCCAGGTAGTAGGTGCGCTCGAAGTAGATCGGGTCGATCTCCGACGTCGGCACGAAGTCGTGGACGGTGATCGTCTTGTACGACTCGGGCGACGCGGCCTCGAAATCCTCGTCGGTCAGGTAGACGAACTCGTCCTCCTCGACCTGGTAGGCCTTGACGATCTCGTCGTTGGAGACCGTCTTCTCCTCCAGCTTGCAGATCTTCTGGTAGCCGATCCGCCCGCCGTCCGTCTCGTGGATCAGGTTGAACTTCAGGTTCTGCTCGCTGACGGCGGCGTACATCCGCACCGGAGCGTTCACCAGCCCGAAGCTGATGCTGCCTGTCCAGATTGCTCGTGGTCTTCCTGCTGGTGGCATGGTCCTCACAGGGTACGGGACGGAACGAGTTCGCGCACGTCGGTACGAATCCTCCCAAGATGGGATCAGACCGATCCGTGCCCCCGGGGGACCTTCCACCACACTTCCGCGCGCCATCGTGGCGCTTCGGGGTCAGACCTCGGAGGGCGTCAGAGTTCGCGGCCGAGCAGGTCGGCGAGGGTCTCGCGGCGCTGGATGAGCCGCGGCTGGCCGCCGTCGACGAGCACCGCGGCGAGCCGCGGCAGCAGGTTGTAGTTCGACGCCATGCTCGCCGCGTAGGCGCCGGTCGCGGGCACCGCCAGCAGATCGCCGGGGTGCAGCTCCGGGAGCCGAGCGCGCTCGATCAGCACATCGCCGGACTCGCAGTGCTTGCCGGCGATCGCGTAGATGCGGTCGGGATCGGCATCGGCGCGGTCGCAGGCGATCGCCTCGTAGACCGCGCCGTAGAGCGCGGGGCGCGGGTTGTCGGACATCCCGCCGTCCACCGCGGCGTACGTCACCCCGCCGGCCGTCTCCTTGACCGAACCCACCCGGTACAGCGTGACACCGGCCGGCCCGACGATCGAGCGGCCCGGCTCCACGATCAGCTCGGGCATCTCCAGCCCGTGGGCGATCAGCCGCTCCGCGAGGTGGGCACAGATCTGCTCGAGCGCCGGCTCGATCGCCAGCTCCACCTCGCCCTCCACGTACGCGATCGCGAAGCCGCCGCCGATGTCCAGCACCGGCAGGTCGCCCAGGCCGTGCTCCTCGATGAACGCGACCAGCCAGTCGACCACCTCCACGTACGGCCGCGTGTCGCCGATCTGCGAGCCCAGATGCACGTGCATGCCGCACGGCTGAACGTGCAGCAGACCGGCCGCCGTGTCCAGCGCGTCCAGCACGTCGACCGGTGCGAAGCCGAACTTGGACGTGGCATGGCCGGTGACGATCTTCGTGTGCGTGTCGGGCTCGATGCCCGGCGTCACCCGCACCAGCACCCGCTGCACGCGCCCGGCCTCGCCGGCCAGGCGGTCGATCAGCTCGAGCTCGCCGGCGTGGTCGACGACGATCAGCCCGGCGTGCGCCTCGATCGCCGCCCGCAGCTCACGCTCCGCCGGGTTGTTGCCGTGAACGACAATGGAGGCGGGATCGGCGCCCGCCCGCAGCGCGGCTGCGAGCTCCCCCTCCGAGGCGGCATCGGCGCCCAGCCCCTCGCCGAACACCTCCCGCAGCACCGCGACGGTCGCGTTCGCCTTGCACGCAAACACCGCCCGCGCCGCACCGGGATACCAGTCGAGCCCACGCAGGTAGGCGGCCGCCCGGCCGCGCAGCGTCTCGGCGCAGTAGACGTAGAGCGGCGTTCCGTGCTCCTCGGCCAGCTTCGCGGTCGAGACACCGCCGATGACCAGGCGCCCGCCCTCCACCTGCGCGGAGTCGGGCAGCACGCTCACGCGCCGACCTCGGCGCGGCAGCGCGCGAGCTGGTCGGCCAGCGCCTCCCGCGAAAGCCGGGACTCGGCGGCCTCGGCCGCGGTCGGCTGGTCGAACCGCTCGCCGGCCGCCACCTTCGACGCCACCTGCTCGTGCGCGCGGCGGAACGGCACGCCTTCGCGCACCAGCTGCTCGGCCACATCGGTGGCGACGGTCGTGCCGTCGCCGGCGGCCGCCGCCATCCGCTCGCCGTCGAACCGCAGGCCCACCACGCACACCCGCAGCGCGGCCAGGGCGCCCAGCAGGTCGTCGACCTGGTCGAACGCGGCGCGCTTGTCCTCCTGCAGGTCGCGGTTGTACGCGAGCGGCAGCCCCTTGAGCGTCGCCAGCAGGCCGGCCAGCCGCCCGATCGCCGTCCCCGCCTTGCCCCGCGCCAGCTCGGCGGCATCCGGGTTCTTCTTCTGCGGCATCATCGAGCTGCCGGTGGCGGCGGTGTCGTCGAGCTCCGCGAAGCCGTACTCGGCGGACGTCCACAGCACCAGCTCCTCGCCGAGCCGCGACAGGTGGACGAAGCACAGCGCCGAGGCGTAACAGATGCCGGACACGTAGTCCCGATCGGCAACGGCATCCAGCGAGTTGTCGAACGTCCGTGCGAAGCCCAGCTCGGACGCCACCCACGCGGGGTCGAGCGGGAGGCTCGATCCGGCCAATGCGCCGGCGCCCATCGGGCACACGTCCGACGCCTCGCGGACCGCCACGAACCGCCGCACGTCGCGCGCCAGCGCCCACGCGTGGGCAGCCAGGTGGTGCCCCAGCCACACCGGCTGCGCCCGCTGCCCGTGGGTGTACCCGGGGAGCACCAGGCCGCCGTCCGACTCCGCCCGGTCGAGCAGTGCGCCGGCCAGCCCGCGAATCCCCGCGACTGCCTCGTCGCAGGCGTCCTTGGCCCACAGCCGCATCGCGGTCTGCACCTGGTCGTTGCGGCTACGGCCGGCGTGGACGCGCGGGCCGAGATCGCCGAGCAGCCGCTCGATCGCCGAGTGCACGTCCTCGTCGGCCGCGTCGGGCTCGACCTCGACCCGCTCCAGCGCCTCGCAGATCCTCCCCGCGAGCTCCTCCTCGATCAGCCCTTGGCGGGCGAGCATCCGCACGTGGACGGCGCTCGCCCGCAGGTCGTAGGGCAGCAGCCGCCGATCCACGCGAAGCGACGCGCTGAAGTCCAGGATGGCGGGGTGCAGGCCGCCCTGAAGGCGGCCTGCCCACAACGGATCGGTCACACGCCGACTGTATCGGCTGCGCTCGAGGCCGCAGCCCACGTCTTGGTCGGGAGCGACCAGACGTGGATGAACCCGGCCGCGGCGCCGTGCTGGAAGGCGTCGCCCTCCTCGTAGGTCGCCAGCGCGTGGTCGTACAGCGACGACGCCGCCTTGCGGCCGACGACCGCGCACGACCCGCGGTAGAGCTTGACCTTCGCCGTGCCCGTGACCGGCGCCGTCGTCTCGTCCATGAATGCCTGCAGCGCCGAGCGCAGCGGCGAGAACCACAGGCCGTTGTAAACCAGCGTCGCGTACTGCAGCGCCAGCTGCTGCTTGGTGTGCGCCAGGTCGCGCTCGCAGACCAGCTCCTCGACGCCCGCATACGCCGTCAGCAGCAGCGCGGCCGCCGGCACCTCGTAGATCTCGCGGCTCTTGATGCCCACGAGCCGGTTCTCGATCATGTCCAGCCGGCCGACGCCGTGCGCGCCGGCGAGCGCGCCGGCCCGCTGGATCAGCGCGGGCAGCGGCAGCTCCTCACCGTCGATCGCCACCGGCACGCCGTGTTGGAACGCGATCTCGACGACCTGCGGCGCGGCCAGGGACTTCTCGGCCGCAATCGTCAGGCCGAACGCCTCCTCCGGCGGGGCCGCCCAGGGATCCTCGAGCGGGCCGGCCTCGATCGACCGCCCCCACAGGTTCTGGTCGATGGAGTACGCCGCGCCCGACTTGACGGGCACCTCGATCGCGTGCTCGTGGGCGTAGGCGATCTCCTGCTCCCGCGTCATGCCCCAGTCGCGCACCGGTGCAAACACGGCCAGGTCGGGCGCGAGCGCCGCCACCGCCGTCTCGAACCGCACCTGGTCGTTGCCCTTGCCGGTGCAGCCATGGGCGACGGCCGTCGCGCCGTGCTCGCGCGCCACCGCCACCAGGTGCTTCGCGATCAGCGGCCGGGAGAGCGCCGAGACCAGCGGGTAGCGTCCCTCGTACAGCGCGCCGGCCTGGAGGATCGGCAGCACGTACTGCTCCGAGAACTCCTGCTTGGCGTCGACGACCACGACCTCTGCCGCGCCCGCCTTGTGCGCCCGCTCGGTGACGTGCTCGACGTCGATCGGCTGGCCGACGTCGACCAGCAGCGCGATCACGTCGGCCGAGTATTCGTCCGCAAGCCAGCGCAGGGCCACGGACGTGTCGAGCCCGCCGGAATACGCCAGAACGATGGTGTCCTTCACGTGTGATGCTCCTTCTTCAATCGCTCGATCAGCTGGATCAGGTCGTTCCCGGTGCTCGGCTCCCGTGCGATCAGCGCGATCGTGTCGTCGCCGGCGATGGTGCCAATGATCCCGGGGAGGGAGGCGTTGTCGAAGGCGATCGCGACCGGATGCGCGTTCGCGGGGCCGGTGCGGAGCACCGCCAGGTTCCCCGACGCCTCCATGGTACGGACGAGCCCGAGTGCGATCACAACCTGGGCGATCGGATCGGTCGGCGCTTCGTCCTCGGGGAGCGCGTAGACGAGCCGGCCGTGCCGCCGCACCCGCATCACGCCCAGCCGATCGAGGTCGCGTGACACCGTCGCCTGGGTGACGTCTACGCCCAGCCCGGCCAGGAGCTGCTGGAGCTGCTGCTGGGTGGACACCTCGTGCTCGTCGAGCAGCTCGGCGATCATCCGCTGGCGATCGTTCACGCGGTCACCATCGTGTCAGCTCCGATCCGCACATGCCACACGCCCTGCGCGAGGGCCTCGGCGCCGGCCAGCAGCTTGGGGATCATCCCGCCGGTGACGTGCCCGTCGCCGATCAGGCGCGGCAGGTCGGACGCGGCGATCCGCGAGATCACCCGGCCCTCCGGGTCGAGCACGCCCGGCACGTCGGACAGGAACAGCAGCTCGGCGGCGCCCAGCGAGGCGGCCACCGCGGACGCGGCCAGGTCGGCGTTGACGTTGAGGCCGCCGGCCAGCGGGGAGATGACCGGGACGACGCCCGCGGCCAGCACGGCCCGGATGCCGATCCCGTCCACGCCGACCACCCGGCCGACCAGCCCCAGCCGCGGGTCGTCGACCGGCACCCCGTCGAGCGCGTCGGCCATGCCCCGCGCCTCGATGCCCGCCTCGGCCAGCCGCCCCACGAGCGCCTCGCGCTCCTCGGCGAGCGCGGTGACGACGATCTCGAGCACGCCCGGGTCGGTCACCCGCTGGCCGTCGACGAACCGGGGCTCGATCCCGGCGGCGACGCACCGGTCGCTGATCCGCGGCCCTGCGCCGTGGACGACGACCGCCCCGGCGCCACGGGCACGAACCGACCCCAGTGCGGAGACCAGCCCCGGCGCCCCGCCACCAACCTTGACAACACTGATCACGGCCACAGCCCCTCGAGCGGAAGCCCCAGTCCCTCGTCGAGGCCGAGCATCAGGTTCGCGTTCTGGATCGCCTGGCCGGCGGCGCCCTTGACCAGGTTGTCGAGTGCGGCGGCGGCGATCACCACCGAGCGCTCCTCGTCCACCCAGACGCTGACGTGACAGGCGTTTGCTCCCCGGACGACCTGCGTCCGGGGGGCGTCGACCAGCTGGACGAAGGGCTCGCCGGCGTACCGCTCGGCGTACAGCTCCCGCAGCTCGTCCTGGGCCGCCGGCCCGATCAGCCGCCCGTAGGCGGTGACCAGCAGGCCCCGCGAGAACGGCGCCAGGTGCGGCGTGAAGGTCACGCTCAGCGGCCCGGCGGTGAGCGACTGCAGCTGGGCCTCGATCTCCAGCTGGTGGTGGTGCCCGACCGGCGAGTACGGCTCGATGCCCTCGGCGGCGGAGCAGAAGTGCGTTCGCTCCGTGGCCTTCTTGCCGGCGCCGGACACACCCGACTTGCCGTCGACGACCAGGTGCGGCTCGACCAGCTGCCGCTCGACGAGCGGGGCCAGCGCGAGCACCGCGGCCGTGGCGTAGCACCCGGGATTGGCGACCGCGGCCGCACCGGCGATCCGCTCGCGGTGCAGCTCGGGCAGGCCGTAGACCCACTGGCCCCGATGGTCGGCGGCCAGGTCCACAACCGGCACACGCGCACCGGCCAGCTCCCGACCGAGCTCGGAGGCGGCGCCATGGGGTAACGCCAGCATCGCGAGATCGCACTCGGCCAGTGCGCGTGTGTCGGCCGTGCACGCAACGCCGCGCAGCCGCGGATGGCCCGCCAGCAGGCGCATGAGCTCGTGTCCGGCGAAGCCGGTCGAGCCTGCGACGCCGACGATCGCCGTGGCGGTGGCTGCGGTGAGGACGGCCATCTGCATGACTATACATCACAGTTGCATATTTGTGCATCACTCCGCCCGGCGCGGGCCTCGCGCGGCCGCCGGTATCCTGCGGCCCGTGGCTGGACGCGTGCTGATCGTGGGCTGGGACGGAGCCGACTGGGACATCCTCGACCCGATGCTGGAGCGGGGCGAGCTGCCGCACCTGGCGGGGCTGATCGCGGCCGGTCAGAAGGGCGTTTCCCGGTCGTGCCTGCCCTCGCACTCGTGGGCGGCCTGGCCGACCTTCCTGACCGGGCGCGACCCGGCCGGGCACGGCGTCTTCGACATCCTCGAGTACCGCCCCGGCGTCAGCCGCCGGCTGCCGGTCTCGTACCGGTCGATCCTCGCCCCGACCTGGCCGCAGCGGCTGTCGGAGGCCGGACGGACGACGCTGCTGGTCAACGTGCCGCTGACCTATCCCCCGCCGGACATCAAGGGCATCTCGATCGCCGGCGGCGTGGTGCCGCAGGGCGCGACCTACAGCCACCCGCCGGAGGCCGGGCCGCGCGTCGGCTGGCCGATCAACGGCGGATCGTGGACGACGTTCCGCCACCGGCCGCTCGACCTGATCGCCGACGTCGAGGACGTCAGCCGCCGCCGCGCGGCCGCCATGCGCACGCTGATGGACGAGAACCAGTGGGACGCCGCCTGCATGGTGTTCGTGTCGCCCGACCGGATCCAGCACTGCCTGCTCGAGTACGTCCACCCCGGCCACCCGGCGTTCCCGCAGGCGTCCGCCACACCCGTCGCCGCCAGCGTCCGCGGCGTCTACCAGCTGCTCGACCGCGAGCTGGGGACGCTGCTCGAGCGCACGGGGCCGGACGACCTGGTGCTGCTGATGTCCGACCACGGCCACCAGCCGTGCACCAGGGCGCTCAACATGAACCGGGTGCTCGAGCACCTCGGCCTACTGAAGACGGGGCGCGGTTCGGCGCTGGTCTCGCTGCTGGCCTGGGGCCGCATCCGCTCGATGGCCCGCAAGACCTACGACCGGCTCGGCCTGCACGGCAAGGTCGGCGTGCCGACCACGCCGATCGACTGGGCCCACACCCGCGCGTACACCAGCGTGACGTCGACCGGCGAGGGCGTGTCGCTCGCCCTGCGCGGCCGCGAGCCCGAGGGCATCGTGGACAAGGCGGACGCCGACCGGGTGCTCGACGAGATCTCGCAGGCGCTGCTCGAGTTCACCGACCCGGACACCGGGCGGCGGCCGATCGGCAAGGTTCGGCGCAAGGCGGAGGTGCTGTCCGGGCCCTACCTCGACCGCGCCCCCGACCTCCTGCTGGAGGCTGCGCCGCTCTACAGCCTGACCCATGCGCGGCAGATGGTCGAGCAGGCGGACTGGCTGTCCGGCGACCACCGGCCGGAGGGCATCTACGTCGCTGCCGGCGCCGGCATCACGCCCGGCCCGGGGCCTCAGATCTCGCTGACCGACTTCGCCGCCCGCGTCGCCGAGGGCGTGGGGCTGGAGCCGGACGCCGAATGGAACCGCGCACCGGCGGCCGAGCCGGTCTCGGTCTACAGCGAGGCCGAGGAGCGCGAGGTCGCGCAGCGGCTGGCCGACCTCGGCTACGGCGACGGGTGATGCAACAAAGGGGTCTGACCCCGTTGTTGCGTCAGTCCAGGTAGCGCGGCTCGGCGAACACCCGCCGCACCATCGGCTCGAAGAACTCGACCGGCAGCGACTCGAAGTCCGGGTCGAAGCAGTTCTGGTCGTAGAGCTCGCAGAACTCGACGCAGGCGTCGTAGTGCGGGTGATCCTTGTACCGGTCGCGGGCGTTGCGGTCGCCGCCCGAGTGGTGCGCGTAGTAGTACATCTGGAAGAGGCCGTGGTACGTGACGACCCAGCGGATCTCGTCGCTCACGTACGGGCGGAGGATCGCCCCGGTCATCTCGCCGTGCGTGTACGGCGCCAGCTCGTCGCCGATGTCGTGCAGCAGCGCCGCGACGACGTACTCCTCGCTGCGCCCGTCCTTG
>DATLLN010000033.1:0-5207 GCA_035537835.1 Gaiellales bacterium | reverse complement strand
CCGCGGGCGGCGCGGCCGAAGTCCTCGAACTGCGAAACATAGAGGGGAGCGGCCTCGACGAGGTGCTCGAGGACCTCGTCCCCACGCACCACCAGCACCGTCTCCCGCAGCCCCGGCTTGAAGGGATGCGACAGCCGGATCGTACCGGCCGACCCCACCACCTCGATCTCGGTCCGGAAGGGGGCCATGAAGCTGGCGTCGATCAGGGCGACCACGTTGCCCGGGAAACGCAGCAGCGCCGCGACGCTCATGTCGACGTGGGTTGGCCCCATGACCGCGGACGCCTGGACGGCCTCGGGCTCGGCACCGGCGAGCGTCCGCGCGTAGCTGATCGGGTAGCAGCCGATGTCCCACAAGGCCCCGCCGCCCTTGGCCGCATCGAAGCGGACATCGCCGGGACGATCCAGCGTGAAGCTGAAGCAGCCGCGGACGAACCGGAGCGTCCCGATCGCCCCGCCGTCGACCAGTTCCCGCACGGCGTGGGTCTGCGGGTGGTGGCGGTACATGAACGCCTCGGCGACGTGGACATGGGCCGCCGCCGCGGCAGCCGCGATGCGATCGACCTCGTCGAGGGTCAGGGCCAGCGGCTTCTCGCACAGCACGTGCTTGCCGGCCTCGGCCGCCCGCACCGTCCACTCGGCGTGGAGGTGGTTCGGCAGCGGGATGTAGACCGCGTCGATGCCGGGATCGGCGAGGAGCGCGTCGTAGCCGGCGACGCTGCGCGGGATCCCCCACTCCGCGGCGGCAGCGGCCGCCTTGCCGGCATCGCGGCTCGCGATGGCCTCGAGCGTGTGCCCCTCCGCCGCCCGCAGCGCCGGGATGATGCTGCGGTTGATCCGCGCCGCGCCGAGGATGCCCCACTTCATGGATGCCGTCCGCTCACGCCACGTAGGGGCCGACGGGATTCTGCAGTATGCCGAGGTCGCCGAGCTCGACTTCGACGCGGTCGCCGGGCTGGAGGAACACCTTTGGATCTCGATAGAGACCGACGCCGTCGGGCGTCCCGGTCAGGATGACGTCGCCGGGGTCGAGGGTGATGGCGCGCGAGATGAAGGCAATGATGTGCGCCACCGGGAAGATCATCTCGCGGGTGTGCGACGCCTGGCGCGTCTCGCCGTTGACGCGGCAGCCGATCGGCAGCTGCTGCGGGTCGGGGATCTCGTCGGTGGTAACCACGACCGGGCCGAGCGGACAGAACGTGTCGGCGGCCTTGCCGCGGATCCACTGCTTGTCGCCGCGCTGGACGTCGCGGGCGGTGACGTCGTTGGCGGCGGTGTAGCCGAACACGTGCGCCAGCGCGTCCGACTCGGCGACGCGCTGCGTCGCGCGCCCGATCACGACGGCGAGCTCGGCTTCGTAGTCGACCTGCCCGCTGAAGTCGGCGGGCCACCGGATCGGCTCGCCCGGCGCGATCACGCTGCTCGGGAACTTCGCGAACAGGGTCGGCCGATCGGGCGGCGCGATCTTCTGCTCGCGGCAGTGGTCCATGTAGTTGAGGCCGATGCAGAGGATCTTGCCGGGCCGCAGCGGCGCCAGCAGCCGCACGTCGCCGCGCGGAATGGCCGCGCCGGCGTCGCCCGTGCCCCGGCCGGCGATGACGTCCTGCAGCGACTCGGCCACGACGGGCTGGATGACCGGCTGGACGTCGGGGCCGCGCAGGTAGCCGACGCGCGTGCGCCCACCCGACTCGAACCGCAGCCACCGCATGGCCGCCCATCTTATACTGTCGCCCATGCGACCCGCGCGCGTGCAGCTGCTGGTCACGTGCCTGGTCGATCGCTTCTTCCCCGGCACGGGCGAATCCGTCGTCCGCGTGCTCGAGCGCGTCGGCGTCGCCGTGACCGTCCCGGTCGGCCAGACCTGTTGTGGTCAGCCCGCCTTCAACGCCGGCTATGACGAGGAGTCGCGCACGCTGGCGCGCCACACCATCGACGTGCTGAGCGCCAGCGACGATCCGGTGGTCCTGCCGTCCGGCTCATGCGGCGACATGGTGATCCACCAGTACGTCGCGCTGCTCGGCGACGATCCCGAGTACGGCCCGAAGGCGCGGGCGTTAGCCGCGCGCACCTACGAGCTGACGGTCTTCCTGGCGCGCGTGCTCGGCGTCACCGACGTCGGCGCCCAGGCAACCGGCACGCTGTCCTACCACGCCTGCTGCCACGGCCTGCGCGGCCTCGGCGTCGACAGCGAGCCCAAGGCGCTGCTCGAGGGCGTGCGCGGCGCCTCCACGTGTCCGCTGCCCGAAGCCGAGGTCTGCTGCGGGTTCGGCGGCCTGTTCGCGGTCAAGATGTCCGCCATCTCGGGCGAGATGCTGGCCCGCAAGCTCGACGCGATCGAGGCGTGCGGCGCCGACACGATCGCGGTCACCGACGTCAGCTGCGGCATGCACATGAATGGCGGCCTGCGCCGGCGCGGCAGCAAGGTCCGGGTCGCACACATCGCGGACGTGCTCGCCGGCGCGGGCGGTGGAGAGGCCTCGTGAACCCGGTCGACGTACCGTTCTACCGCCGCGTCGAGGACGCCCTCGGCAAGAAGCGCATGCGCCAGGCCGTCCGCCACACCTCGGGGCGGGCGATGGAATCGCGGCGCGCCGCCATCGCCGAGCTCGACTCCAGCGACGCCGTGCGCGATCAGGCGCGGGCCATCCGCGCCCGCACGCTGGCCGCGCTCGACCAGCACCTCGACACGTTCGTGACCAACGTCGAAAAGAACGGCGGCACCGTCTTCTTCGCCGAGACCGGCGACGACGCCGTCGACTACGTCCGCCGGCTGGCCCGCGACCGCGGCGTCAAGGTCGCGGTCAAGTCGAAGTCGATGGTCAGCGAGGAGATCGAGCTGAACCCCGTCCTCGAGGCCAACGACATCGAGGTCGTCGAGACCGACCTCGGCGAGTACATCGTTCAGCTCGACAACGACAGGCCGTCGCACATCGTCGCGCCGATCCTCCACAAGACGAAGGAGGACTGCGCCCGCGTGTTCAAGGAGAAGCTGGGCGCCACCGACGAGGAGGTCGCCGGCGTGCCGCAGATGACGCAGCTGGCGCGGCGCGTGCTGCGGCAGGCGTTCCTCCGGGCCGACCTCGGCATCAGCGGCGTCAACTTCGGCGTCGCCGAGACCGGCAGCGTCTGCATCTGCACCAACGAGGGCAACGGCCGCCTGTCGACGTCGCTGCCGCGGATCCACGTGGCGATCATGGGCATGGAGCGGCTGGTGCCGACCGCCGCCGACCTCGGCGTGATGCTGGAGGTGCTCGGGCGCAGCGGCACCGGCCAGCGGCAGACCGTCTACTCGAACATCCTCAGCGGGCCGCGGCGGCCGGGCGAGGCGGACGGCCCCGAGGAGTTCCACGTCGTCATCGTCGACAACGGCCGGAGCGCCGTGCTGGCGGGCGAGCTGGCGGAGATCCTCTACTGCATCCGCTGCGGCGCCTGTCTCTACGCCTGCCCCGTCTACCAGCAGATCGGCGGCCATGCCTACGGCAGCGTCTACTCCGGCCCGATCGGCTCGGTGCTCTCGCCGGCCCTGGCCGGCATCCACGCGTTCCACGACCTGCCGCACGCCAGCACGCTCTGCGGCGCCTGCAAGGAAGTCTGCCCGGTCCGCATCGACATCCCGCGGATGCTGCTGCGCCTGCGCGCCAAGGGCGTCGAGGCCGGCGAGTCGCCGCAGTGGGTGTCGCTCGGCATCAAGGTGCTCGGCTGGATCGGGACCAGGCCACGCCTCTTTGGCCTCGCCGGTCGCGTCGCCGCCCGCGTCGCCGGCGCCGCCGCCAGCGACGGCTGGATCCGCGAGCTGCCGCTGCACCTGTCCGGATGGACCGCGTCCCGCGACTTCCCCGCCCCGGCCAAGGAGTCGTTCCAGGAGCGCTGGGCGCGCAAGCACGGAGGCACGTCGTGATCGACGCCAACCGCGCCCGGATGCGCGAGGTGATCGGCCGTGCCGTACGCACCGGCCTGTTCCCCGGCGGCGCCGGCCCGCACACCCCTGCGCACGGCACCAACGACTCCGGAGTCGACACGCTGCCGACGGCCGCGATTCAGGGCACGGCGTCGGTCGCGCCGCCGACGGCGGGGCTGCCGCGGCGCGAGCGGTTCCGCGCGGCCCTCGAAGCGATCGCCGGCGTCGTCCACGAGGCGTCGTCGATCGATCAGGCGGCGGGGATCGTCGCCGAGCTCGCGGAGCGGCTGGGCACGCGCGCGATCCTGAGCTGGACCGACGAGGCGATGGCGCTGCCGGGGATGACCGCGGCGCTGCAGGCGCGCGGGCTCTCCATCGTCGATCCCGAGGTGCCGCAGGGCGGCGACGCCCGCCCGCCGCGGCTGGCCGAGCTCGCCGCGCTCTCGCTCGGCCTGACGGGCGCCGACGCCGGGCTCGCCGAGACCGGCTCCGTCGTGCTCGCCACCGGCGCGGGCCGGCCGCGCATGGCGTCGCTGCTCGTGCCCGTCCACGTCGCCGTGCTGCGCGTCGATCGCCTCGTCGACTCGATTTCGACGCTGCTCGCGACGCGTGGCGATCTCGTCGCCGCCGGCAGCAACCTGGTGGCGATCACCGGCCCCAGCCGGACCGCCGACATCGAGCACACCCTCAGCCGCGGCGTGCACGGTCCCGGCGAAGTCCACGTCATCCTGCTCGAGGCCTGATTCGATGCGCCCTCTCCGCCCGATGAACAGCCTCGCCTGCCCGATGTCGGGTCTCGCGTTCGTTGTCGTCGCGGCCTTGGCCGCGTCCACGCTGCGGGCGCAGTCGCCGGGCGTGCTCGACGCCGCGACGATCGATCGCTGGATGACCGAGCTGTCGAACTGGAACCGCTGGGGCAGGGACGACGAACGCGGCACCGTCAACCTGATGACCGACGAGACACGGAAGCGCGCCCTCGCCACCGTCAAGGAAGGCGTGACGGTGTCGCTGTCGCGCGACGCCGATCCGGTGGAGAGCGCCGACAATGGCCGCCCGCTCGGTCTGTCGATGGTCGCCACCGCCGACGATCCGGATCCGTTCGCCATGGAGACGCTGACCATCAGCTTCCACGGATCGGCCTACACGCACATGGACGCGCTGTCGCACATGTTCCACAAGGGCCGGGCCTACAACGGCATGGCGAAGGATCGCGTCGTCTCGAAGGCCGGCGCCGACGTGCTGGCGATCACCGCCTTCAAGCGCGGCTTCGTCGGCCGCGGCGTGCTGATGGACATCCCGCGCCTCAAGGG
>DATLLN010000032.1:0-9196 GCA_035537835.1 Gaiellales bacterium | reverse complement strand
AGAAACGCGCCGAACGGGCTGGACGACGCCAGCTCCAGCAGGCGCAGCGCCAGCGCGTCGGACAGGTCGACGCCCGACAGCACCGGCGACGAGGCGCGGACGGCGGTCGAGTCGTCGAGCACCGGCAGCACGTCCACGAACACGCGGGCGCTGCCGAACGCGCCGTGGAAGCCCCAGTTCGGGTCGTGCTGGAACTCGCCGAACCGCTCGGTCAGGAAGCGCCGCACCCGGTCGGTGGTGATGCGGACGTGGTCGGCGGAATCGCGGCGCAGCGCGGCCGGCGTCTCCGGCGCGACCGGCACCGGTGTTGCCTGTTCGAGCAGCGCGTGCAGGCGGGGCGCGAACGAGATCGCTGTCCAGCCCACGGTCCAGACGGTGGACTGCACCTCGACGGCCGCCATCGTGGTGCCGGCGAGGATCGCGTGCTCGACCTGGATCGAGCGGCCGTCGTGGCTGAGACGGCCGATCACGGTGTTGGCGTTCTCCAGCACCAGCATGCGGGCGACATCCGGCTCCAGCGCGACGTCGCGCACGCACTCGGCGAACACGTGCACGTAGGGCCGGCCGTCGGCCAGCGTCAGCACGTCGGCGGTGACGACCGCCTCGCCCAGCCCCATGGTGCCCCGCCACGCGTGCCCGGCCGGATCCAGGCTGGTGAACGAGCGCGTCAGCGCCCGCCTCACGGCCGCCTGGTTGACCTCGATCTGCCGCTCGTCGACCATCGCCGGGGAAGTCTAGTGACCGCCCAGCGCGAAGGGCCGTGCGACGCGCCACCCCAGCCGCGGCCCGGTGCGCAGCGTGGCCAGCAGGAACGGCAGCGACAGCAGGTCGCCGCGCAGCACCGGCGTTATGACCTCGGCCGGCAGGCGGCCGATCAGCTCGACCGCCCGGTCCCAGCCGTCGTCGTCCAGCCTGGCGACGTAGTGGTTGGCCCGCAGCGCGAGCGGCCATGCACGCCCTCGGCTGCGGCGGCCCGTGCGCTCCCAGCGGCGCAGCCGCTCGCGCGGCACGACGCCGGGCCGCTCGAGCGCACGGGCGGCGATCGGCGCCGCCCGCCAGGCCGCCTCGATCACGTGGCGGATGCCCTCGCCCAGCAGCGGGTTCGACTGCGCCGCCGAGTCGCCGACCACCATCAGCCCGTCCGCCGTCAGCCGTCCGGGAGGCTCGGCGCTGGGGATCCTGCCGGTGTGGAGCTCGAGCGTGCGGGCGCCGCGCAGCGGCTCCGCGAGGGCGTCGGCCACCGGCTCGTAGAGGGCTCGCGGGTTGTCGTCGACGTCCGGCTGGATCACGCCCACTCCGACCCGCACCCGGGTGCCGCCGCGCGGAAAGGCCCACGCGTAGCCTGCGGGGGCGACGCCGCCGACCAGGATCATCGCCTCGTGCTGGGGAAAGCGGGGAGCGGACAGCTCGCGCTCGTAGCCCACCCCGACCCGCTGGAAGCCGGGATGGATACCCGCCGTGCGCGCCAGCAAGGACGGCGTCCCGGTGGCGTCCACGGCCAGCCGGCAGGACACCTCGCGGCTGCCCTCGGGGCCGCGCAGCGTCAGCAGCCCGGTGCGTGGCATCCGCGCCAGCGTGCCGGTCTCGACCGTGGCGCCGGCCGCGCGCGCCCGGTCGGCCAGGTAGCGCCAGGTGCCGGTGACGTCCAGCGCGCAGCCCACCGGGCCGCCCCACTCGACCACCGCGCGGGAGCGCCGCGACCGGAAGGAGAGGGTGGTGATCGGGTGCCACAGCCGGTCGGGTAGACCGAGGCGCCGGAGGTCATCCGGCCACGATCCGCCCGACGTGCGCACCGGCTCGCCGATCCGGGCGTTGCGCTCGCAGACGAGCACGTCGTAGCCACGACACGCGAGCGGTTCCGCCAGCGCCAGGCCGGCGGGACCGGCTCCGGCGATCACGACGTCTCGCCGTTCCATCGCCCTAGGCTACCGGCATGTCCGATCCCCCCCGGACGGTCCGCCGCCTGCGCGTGGCGCTGGTCGGCGTCTCGATGCTGTGCGCCCTGCTGGTGCTGGTGACCGTGGCCGCGATCGCCTACTGGCGGCTGTACCTCGAGCAGCCGACGCCGGGGCCGTTCGAGCGGCGGCCCTACGTGGTGCGGCTGGGGCCGACGTCGGCCGAGCTGAAGTGGCGAATCGACCAGCCGATCGAGCTGCGGGCGGTGGGGCCGGACGGCGGATCGTTCACCGCGCGGGGCGGTCGCTTCGACGGGCTGTCGCCCGGCGTCCGTTACGGCTGGACGGCGGCCGTGGACGGCCTCACCCGGGCGAGCGGCAGCTTCCGCACCGCGCCCGCCGATCCCGGCGCCGACGTCACATTCGGCGTGATCGGCGACTTCGGATCGGGGACGAACCACGAATGGGCGGTTGGGCGCCTGCTGACCTCGATGCACCCGGACTTCCTGGTCGGCGCGGGCGACAACAGCTACCTGGTGGCGGCCGGGCCGCTGCTCGACCGCAACATCTTCCGACCGCTGGCGAACGTGCTGTCGAACGCGCCGCTGTGGACGACCATGGGCGAGCACGACCTCTTCTGGCGGGGCGGCAAGGACGTGGCCGACGCGCTCGACCTGCCCGGCGAGCGGGGCCGCTACGCGATGCGCTACGGCCCGGTGCAGCTGGTTGTGCTCGGCCTGGAGGCGGACAGCAGCGCGGTCGCGTTCGCCCGGGGCGTGCTGGAGCGGACGACGGCGCCGGTGCGGTTCGTGGTCGTCCACCGCCCGGTGCAGCCGGGCAATCCGATCCTGTCCGTGCTCCGCCGCTACGACGTCTCGGCGATCCTGGCCGGCCACCTGCACCGCTACGAGCGCCGGGTGGTCGGCGGCGTGCTCGAGTTCACCGTCGGCACCGGCGGCGAGGGGCCGGGCAACCTCGAGTTCACCAAGGCCAGCCCGGACGCGCTCAAGTCACTGCTCGACTACGGGGCGCTGAGGGTGGACGTGGCCGGCGGCGAGGCGCGCTCCTACGCGTTCATCGACGAGCGGGGCCGGGTGCTCGACCGGTTCGCACCGTGATCGCGCTGCGCATCGTCCTCGGCCTGCTCGCCGGCGCGGCGCTCGTCGCGCAGCTCCTGATCGGGCGGCCGCAGTCGCTGACCGCCGCCCTCGCATGCGGCCTGCTGATGTTCGTCGTCGCGGCCGGATCGGTCGCCGCCGACGCGATCCCGCTGCGGGCGGTGGCCCTGGCCTGCTCCGCGGCGACGCTGGCCTGCGGCCTCCTGCTGGCGCTCTCGGGGTTCGTGGGGGCGCCACCGCTCGCCGTCGCGGCGCTCGCGCTGGCGCTCCAGCCGGCCCCTGCCGTGGTGGCTAAGCTGCGCACATGAAGGCCCGGGAGCTTGACCGGACGCTTGAGCTGGCGGACGAGCTGGCCGAGCTGCGCTCGCGTCTCCATCGCGTCCGCCACCTCGAGGCGGAGCTCGACCGGGAGTCCGATATCGAGCGGCGGATGCCGGAGATCGTCGACTCGGTCGTGCGCCGCCGCTCGGAGATCGAGGGGGTGGCCCGCGCACTCGAGCAGCAGTGGGTTGACCAGGAGCCGCTGGTCGCCATCTGGCAGCGTGCGGTCGACCTGGCCGAGCAGGCGGCGTACGCCGGTGCCGACGCACTCCCCTACCGTGAGGATGCCGACGAGGCGCGGCGCAGGGTGGAGGCCGCCCGGCTGGAGACGCGCGAGCACCTCGACCGGCTGGCCCGCGAGCGGGAGTGCCTGGTCGACGTCGCGCTGGCGGCGCCAATCGAGCTGCCGCTGGCGGGAGCGGTGCGCGACGACTCACGGCCCGAGGCCGCCCGTCGCGAGGCGCTTGCGCTGGTCGACTACGCCCGGATGCTGGAGGCCGCGGCGGTGGAGGCCGCCGGCCACGCCGGCGCGGCGATCGCCGGCATCCGCGGCGAGATCGCGGAGCTGGGCGACGAGGCGATGCTGGAATCTCGGATCGCCGCGCTCGAGCAGGAGTTGCCCGACGACGTCGAGCTGCCCGGTTCGGCGCCGCCCTCCGCGGCCATGCGGCTGCAGCGGGCCGGGATCGCCGCGCACCGGCCGGCGTGATTCGCGCGATCCGGGCGGGGCACCTGGCGCCGGCCGAGGCGCTTGCGCTGGACGAGGCGGTGGCGCGAGCCGGCGGCGAGCCGGCGCTCGTCCTGTGGAGCACCGACCCCGCCGTCGTCGTCGGCCGCTTCCAGCGGATCGACTGGGAGATCGACGCCGCCGCCTGCGCGGCCCGCGGCGTCGGCGTCTGGCGGCGGTTCACCGGGGGCGGCACGGTCTACCTGGACGGCGGCACGCTGTGCGCCGCGCTGGCCGTGCCGGCCGGCCACCCCGACGCGGCGCTGGCCATCCCCGACCTGTACGTGCCGCTGCTCGATGGGATCGCAGCCGCGCTGACCGGCGCCGGCATCCCCGCGGAGCGCGACGAGCGCACCGTGCGCGTCGGCGGGCGCAAGGTCACCGGGATCGCCGCGCACCGCGGCGGCGCCGGCTCGATGGTGCACGGCACGGTGCTCGTCCGCGCCGACCTGGATGCCCTGCGGGCGTGCGTGGCCGGCCGGCGGGACGGCGATCTCGGAGGCCTGCCGCGCCCATCGCCCAGCCGTCCCGATCGCGTGACCAACACGGAGGTGGACGATGTCGCCGATCGACTGTGCGCGGTGCTGGGTGCCGAGCCCGGCGAGCTGACGGCGGCTGAGCGGGAGGCGGCGGACGAGCTGCGCCGCACGCGCTACGACGACCCCGCGTGGCACGCCGGCCCGTGGGCGGCTGTCACACCGCCGGAGGTCGAGCAGCTGCTGGGCGGCGGACGCCGGAGCCGCCGGGCGTCCGGCTGACCCGGTGCCTGGCCGAGGCGGTGCTTAGAGCGCCGCGGCGGCGCTGGTGACCAGCGTCGCGACCGTGCCGCTCATGACCGAAAGTGCCGTGATGATCCCCACGCTGATCACGGTCATCATCACCGCATATTCAGCGGTGGTCTGGCCCGTCTCGCCGGTGGCGGGGCGGATGTCGTACATGATGCTCCTTCGTCCGTGCGCCCGGCGCGAAGGATGAAGACAGATGTAGCCTGGAGCCGGACGCTCGGTATCTGGATCGTCCGCTTTGAACGCCCTGGATAGACCCCGTTCGGGGGAATGTGCAAATGAGGGAGGTCGGTGTCGATGCCGCTGGGTTCGAAGGTCTTCCAGTACCAGACGGAGCTCGAATGGGTCGGCGGGCGCGAGTGCCGTGTGGGTGCGCCGGGGCGGCCCGATCTGACGGTCACGCCGCCGGAGGACTTCCCCGGTGCGAACGCGATGCACTGGAGCCCCGAGCACCTCTTCACGGCGTCGCTCCAGTCGTGCACCATGCTCTCGTTCCTGGCGCATTGCGCCCACAACGGCGTCGAGGTGGTGTCGTACCAGTCGGAGGCCGCCGGTGAGCTCGCGCGGCGCGAGGAGGACCGGCGTTACGCCTTCCGGCGCGTCGCTATGATCGTCACCGCCACGGTCGCCGGAGGCCACGCGCACCTCGCGCAGGGCCTGACGGCCAAGGCGGAGCGCGACTGCTTCATCTCGGCCTCGACCACGGCCACCGTCGAGACGGCCTGGCGGATCAGCGAGTAGCCGGGTCGCCCGTGCGCGCCGCGCGGCCGAACGGCCGCACACGCGGTGGTGCCGGGCTCGGTGCCGGGCACAGTGCCAGGGACAACGCCGGCCGCGCACGAGTCGTCACGCTTTCGCGCGCCGGTTGGCGAGATCGTGACGGGTGACGCCTTGACGCCGGCCGGCTACGCGAGGCCCTCGCGCGCCTCGCGCACGAGGGTGACGGCCTCGGGGAAGATCAGCCGGATCGCGTCGCGCACCTGCGTCGCCTGGGCGTCGGCCGTGCCGGACAGCTCCATCCGGCCGATCGCGGCCACCGTGATGCCTACCGCGAGGTTAATCGCCTGGTCTGCGAAGGCCACGCGCTGGCTCTGCTGCGCCTGCTCCATGAAGCCGGCCAGTTGCCGCTGAATCTCCTCGGGGTCGCCCCCGCCGAACATGCCAAAGGGGAATTCACTCATGGCCGGAGGGTACTCCGTGATCGGCGTAGACGCCTTGGAGCAGCGTTGACGGATCGGGGAGCGGGCTGGCCTCGGCCGCCAGCACGGCCGCCTCGATCGCCTGCGCCACCTCGCCGGCGATCTGCTGCTCCTCGTACACCGTCAGCTCCTGGTTGACCGTCAGCCAGGACCGGAAGCGGTCAACCGGGTCGCGGGCCAGGAACTCGTCGTACAGGTCGCGGGGCACGTACGACGCGTCGTCGTGGATGGCGTGGCCCTCCATCCGCAGGGTGATCAGCTCGAGCACCGTCGGGCCCCCGCCCGCACGCGCCTTCTCGACCGCGCGGCCGACCTCGCGGTACACGGTGAGGACGTCGGTGCCGTCGACGACGATGCCCTCGAACCCGTACGCCGGCCCGCGGTCGGCCAGGTGCGTCGAGGCGAACGAGAGCCGGTTCGGCGTCGAGTACGCGTACTGGTTGTTGTCGATGATGTAGACGATGGGCAGGCGGCGGACGCCGGCCAGGTTCATCGCCTCGTGCATGTCGCCGCGCGCGGCCGCGCCGTCGCCGCACCAGCCGAGCGCCACCCGCGGCTCCCTGCGCAGCTGGAACGCCAGCGCGATGCCGGTGATCACGGGGATCATCGCCGGCAGGTGGCTGACGCCGGCCAGCAGCCCGCGGCCGGAGGTCATGTCGTTGGTGCGCAGGTTCGAGTCTCGCCCGCCGGTCGCCCCGCCGGAGCGGCCCATGAACTGGCAGTAGATCGCGGCCAGGTCGACGCCGCGGGTGACGTGCACGCCCAAGTTGCGGTGCAGCGGCGAGGCGACGTCATGCTCGCCCATCGCGCTCGCGGCGCCCACCGAGGCGGCCTCGTTGCCGCGGCCGGTGTAGTAGCTGCCGGGCAGCCTGCCGGCCTTGAACAGCAGGTTGCCGCGCTCCTCGATGCCGCGGGTCAGCAGCATGTTCCGGAACATCGCCAGCAGCCGCTCGCGGTCGAGCCCCAGCGCGAGGGCGTCGTCGGCCGAGATCAGCGGGTCGGCCTGGCGGATCACGGAGCTCGACATGGCCGCAGAGGATAGCGGTCGGCGCGGATCAGATCGTCTGCAACAAAGGGGTCTGACCCCGTTGTTGCGTCAGCGCGCCGCGTGCTTCGCCAGGCGCGCCAGCCGCGCGTCCCACTCGCCGCCGACCCGGGTCATCCAGGCGACCGCGTCCTCCAGCGGCGCGGGGGTCACCCGGTAGCGGACGTCGCGGCCCTCGCGGGCGGCATGCACCAGCCCGGCCGCGTCCAGCGCCGCCAGGTGCTTGGCGATCGCCAGGCGGGTGACCGGCAGCTCGCGCGAGAGCTCGCTGGCCGTCGCCCCGTCCCGCTCGGCGAGCAGGCCCAGCACCCGCCGGCGCGTGGGATCGCCCAGCGCGGCGAACGTCGCGTCGATGCCCGTGGTGCTCACGCCGCCAGGGCGAGCGGGCCGCGCGTGCGCGACACCGGGAACTCCAGCACGACGCCGATCGCGGCCACCGGCTCGACCACCGGGCGCTCGGACACGCGGATCCGCGAGCCGTCCTCCTCCGGGTCGACCGAGATCTCGACGATGCTCGGGTCGCCATCCGGCGCCGTCCATGCGAAGCGCAGCCGCCGCGGCGCCTCGACCAGCTCGACCGTGCCGCGTCGCTCGTCGCCATCGTCGCCGACGATCCGCACCTCGCCGCCGTCGCGCAGGTCGATCTCGACCTCCGGCGCCAGCCAGCGCTGCAGCTCCTCCGCGTCGGTGACCAGCGTCCACGCCTCGTCGGGTGGCACCGGCACCGTGATCTCCCGTTCGACCTCGTCCGCCATCGCCTGCTCCTTCCGATGTGCAACCCTAGGGTTGCGTATGTGCTCTGGCCGCGCTAGCCTTTGCGCAACTCGACGGTTGCACTTTACCCGAGGAGGCTGCAAATGTCACCCGTCATCCCCATGGTCGTCGACCAGACGTCGCGCGGCGAGCGCTCCTTCGACATCTACTCGCGGCTGCTCAACGACCGCATCGTGTTCCTCGGGACGCCGGTCACCGCCGAGGTCGCCAACCTGGTGGTCGCCCAGCTGATCCACCTGGAGTCCGACGATCCCGACCGCGACGTCTCGCTGTACGTCAACTCGCCGGGCGGCGACGTGTACGCCGGGATGGCGATCTACGACACGATGCAGTTCATCCGCCCGGACGTGCAGACGATCTGCTTCGGCATGGCGATGTCGATGGGGGCGATCCTGCTGGCCGGCGGGGCGAAGGGCAAGCGGATCGCGCTGCCCAACTCGAAGGTGATGATCCACCAGGGCCACACGCCGGGCTTCGAGGGCCAGGCCACCGACATCGAGATCCGGGCGCGGGAGATCCTCGAGCTGCAGCGGCGGATGGAGGAGCTGCTGGCCCGCGACACCGGGCAGACGCAGGAGCGGATCCACGTCGACACGCAGCGCGACAACTTCATGACCTCGGAGCAGGCGCGCGAGTACGGGCTGGTCGACCGCGTCGTCAGCGCCCGCGAACTGGCGGACGACCGGCGCAACCGCACCGGCCTTGGCTAATCCTCGAAGCGCTTGAGGATGACGCAGCCGTTGTGGCCGCCGAGGCCCATCGAGTTCGAGAGCGCGATCCGCACCTCGGCCTCGCGGGCCTCGTTCGGCACGTAGTCGAGGTCGCACTCCGGATCGGGGTTGCGGTAGTTGATGGTGGGCGGGATGACGCCGTGGTACAGCGTCAGCGCCGTGGCCAGCCCCTCGACGGCGCCGGCGGCGCCGAACAGGTGCCCGATCATCGATTTGTTCGACGACACCGCCAGCTTGTAGGCGTGATCCTCGAACACCGCCTTGATCGCCTTGGTCTCGGCCGGGTCGTTGTACGGCGTCGACGTGCCGTGCGCGTTGATGTAGTCGATGTCGGAGGGAGCGATGCCGGCCCGCCGGATCGCCGCGCGCATCATCTCGATCACGCCGATCGAGTCCGGAAGCGGGGTGGCGATGTGGTACGCGTCGTTCGACGCTCCGGCACCGATCACCTCGCAGTAGATGCGGGCGCCGCGGTCCTGCTGGTCGAGGAGCTGGAGCACGCGCGGGCCCGCGGCGCCCGTATCTACTGCGAGGTGATCGGCGCCGGCGCGTCGAACGACGCGTACCACATCGCCACCCCTCATCCGGACTCGATCGGCGT
>DATLLN010000031.1:0-6622 GCA_035537835.1 Gaiellales bacterium | reverse complement strand
GCACACGCACCGCGTCGTGGTGCTTCGCGAGCCACTCCACCGGAACGAGCGGGCCGATCACGGCGCGAATGGTACAAAGCTCGTCCAGGCCCGATGGACATCGTCTTCGAGACCCACTCGATCAGCACGGACAACGAGGCCGGCATCGCCACCGGTTGGCTCGGCGGCGAGCTGTCGGCGGCGGGCCGCGAGCAGGCGCGGCTGCTCGGCGAGCGGCGGCGGTGCGACGCGCTCGATACGGTGCTCGTCTCCGATCTGGCGCGCGCGGTGGAGACCGCCCAGATCGCCTTCGTCGGCTCCGGCCTCGCCGTCCGCCGCGACCGCCGGCTGCGCGAGTGCGACTACGGCGAGTGGAACGGCATGCCTGTCGGGCGGCTGGAGGGCGAGCGCGCCGCGCACATCGGCGAGCCGTTCCCCGGCGGGCAGAGCTACCGCGACGTGTGCCGGCAGATGGAACCGCTGCTCGCGGAGCTGCGCGAGGGCCGCCACGGCCGACGGGTGCTGCTGATCGGGCATTCGGCCACGCGCTGGGCGCTCGACCACCTGATCGAGGGCCGGCCGCTCGAGGAGCTGGTCGACGCACCGTTCGCCTGGCGCGAGGGCTGGGAGTACACATGGGAGTGACCGACCGCTACTGGGGGCCGATCGAGCCGGGGGAGGCCACCCGCGTCTTCGGCCGCCCGGTCGAGATCGTCAAGGCCCACCTGCGCTGGCTGTTCGCCGTCGCCCACTGCCGGTGGGAGGGCGGCGAGGCGATCCTCAAGCGGCAGCCGCCGATGGGCCGCGGCGCCGATGAGCTGCGCTGGCAGCACCGGCTGACGAACCACCTGGCGGACGCCGGGATCCCCGCCGTGCGCGTCCGGCGGATGGTCGAGATGGACGGGCTGTGGTACGAGATCGCCGACGTCGCCCAGGGGGACGACGTGTACGCCGGAACCGACACGTGGGAGCCGTTTCACTCCGCCGCCCACGCCGCCGAGGCCGGTGCCGCGCTGGCCCGACTGCACGACGCCGCCGTCGACTTCGTGCCCGCGAGGCCGCAGCCGCAGACCGGCTTCGTGGTGCAGCTGGACCTCGTGCGGCTGGAGCCGGCGGACGCCGTGGCAGAGCTGGCGGCCGCCCGCCCGGCGGTTGCCGACTACCTGGCCGGACTCGACTGGCGCCCGCCGGTCGAGCGGGCCTACGGCGACGCCTTCCGGCGACTTCGGCCGGTCCTGCCCGGACTGCCGCGCACGGGGCTGCACGGCGACTGGCAGACCAACAACCTGTTCTTCGAGGGCGACCGGATCAGCGGCATCATCGACTTCCATCAGGCCGACCACGGGCCGAGGCTGCTCGATCTGGCGACCGCCGTCGAGCGCAACTGCTTCTTCTGGAACCGCATCTCGGAGGGCGAGGACGACGCCTACGACCTCGACCACGCGGCCGCGCTGCTCGGTGCCTACGACGAGGTGCGCCCGCTGTCGCCGGCCGAGCGGGCGGCGTTCGCCGACGTGCTGGCCTGCTGCCAATTCGAGTACGGCATCTCGTTCCTCGACTACTACTGGGGCGTCGAGTCCGACCGCGAGAAGGCCGACTGGGCCTGGCACACGTTCGTGCTCGGCCACGCCGAGTGGTGGCAGTCGAACGCCGGCCTGTGCGCACGGGCACAAATCGACCGACTGGTCGCCAATGACTGAGCCGAGCCTGGCTCCGTGCCTGGCTCGTCGTGTGACCGCCAAGTACGTCCAACAGTCGAGCCGGTGCCTGGCTCGGGGTGCGACTAGAGCGTTGGTCTGCCCGTCCATTCGACGGCGGCCGGCGCGCCCACCGCGATGAACGTGATGCCGCCGTCGCCCGCGGTCATCTGCCGCGACACCGACGGGCCGACCCGCACGTAGCGCCCTGGCTCGAGCGGGACATCCTCGTCCCCGACGCTCAGCGTCCCGCTGCCGGCCAGGACGACGTACACCTCCTCGTGGGTGGTGTCCTCCTCGTCGTGCTCGGGGCCGGAGGCGCCGGCGGGCAGCTCGATCTGGTTGATACCGAAGGCGTTGGTGCCGAGCGCCAGGCGCATCTTGCGAAACGCGCCGCGCATCGCCTCGACGTCACCGGCATCGACGACGGTGTAGTCAGTCATGCGGCGAGCCTAGCAGCGACAGGAGCGGCCGGGCCTTGACCAGCGACTCCTCCACCTCCGCCGCTGGATCGGAGTCCCAGACGATGCCGCCGCCGACCCACAGGTGGATGCGATCGCCGGCGACCGCGAAGGTGCGGATCGTCAGCCCCAGGTCGATGTCCCCGTTCGGGTAGATCCGGCCCAGCGCACCCATCGAGGCGCCGCGGCCGACCGGCTCGAGTCTGGCGATGTGGTTGATCGCCGACACCTTGGGCGCGCCGGTGATCGAGCCGCCCGGGAAGGTGGCGCGGAGCAGCTCGCCCAGGCCCACGGCCAGCCGCAGCCGGCCCTGCACGCGGGACACCAGGTGGCGTACGCCGGCCATCGGCCGCTCGACCAGCAGGTCGGGGACGTGCACGCTGTGCGGCACGCAGACCCGCGCCAGGTCGTTGCGCTCGAGGTCGACGATCATCACATGCTCCGCGCGGTCCTTGGGATCGTCGGCGATCCGCTCCGTGCTGGACGCGGGGCGGGTGCCCTTGATCGGCATCGTCTCGACCACATCTCCGCGGCGGCGCAGGAAGAGCTCGGGCGTCGCCGACACGATCGACCAGCCCGCGCCGTGCATCGCCCCGCCGTGCTCCGCGCCGAGCGGCGCGAGGGCGGCCTCGACGGCCGCGACGTCCCCGCCGAACGGCGCCGACAGGTGCTGAACGATGTTGGCTTGGTAGACATCACCACGCGCGATCGCCTCGCGCACCGCCTCGATCGCGGCGCGGTGCTGCGAGGCCGTCCACGTTGGCTCGAACCGGCCGGTCGTGAACCGGCCGGGGACCGCGCGGCGCTGGCCCTCCGCGGGCCGCACGCGGCAGGCCAGCGCGGGCAGCGGACACGGTTCTGGCGGCTGCGGCTCGGTCACCCCGGGCAGCGCCGAGGCCAGCCGGTAGCCGAGGAACAGGTCGGCGACCAGCCCGTCGGCGGCGGGCACGAAGGGCTCGTCCCAGACGCCGAAGCCGTGCCGCGTCAGGAAGTCCTCGAGCTGCGCGAACGGGTCGCCGGCGACGTCGTCGATGACCAGCCAGGAGTCGGTGCGCGCAAGGGTTCCGATGCGCATATGGTACCGACCGATGTCCGCCGCGAACCTCCCGTTCCCGATCCAGGAGTACCGCGACCGCGCTCGCCGCGTCCGCGAGGAGATGGCCCGGCGCGACATCGACGTGCTCTACGTGATGAGCCCGTCCAACCTCTGCTACCTGACCGGCTTCGAGTCGATCTGGTACCCGCCACGGGCGCCGCTGGGCGTGCTCGTGCATCGCGAGGACGAGCGCATCGTCTTCCTGGACTACGAGCGCCACGAGCACCTGGTCGGCATCTCGGCGCACTTCGACGAGGCCGTGTTCTACCGGTACGACGACGCCGTGGCGACCGTCGCCGGCGCGATCCGGCAGCGCGGCTGGGCCGGCGGCTCGGTCGGGATCGAGCGCTGGACGCAGAGCCCGGGCGCGCCGCTGGTGGACGAGGTGGCCGAGGCGATCGGGGCGACCGGCGCGCGCGTCGTCGGCGGGGACTGGACGGTCGACCGTGTGCGCCTGGTCAAGTCGCCGGCAGAGCTGGAGCGGGTGCGCCGGGCGGGGGAGATCGTCGATGCCGCCTTCGCCGCGCTGCCCGGCGAGGTCCGCCCGGGGATGACCGAGCTGCAGATCGCATCCCGGCTGGACGGGCTGATGGCCGAGCTGGGCGGCGAGCCGGCGGCGATCCGGACGATGGTCTCGGCCGGCCCCGACGTCTGGGCCCGTGCTCACGGGGCCCCCGGCCGGCGACCGGTCGAGCGCGGTGACGTGATGTACGTCGACGCGTGCGGGGTCGTCGACCGCTACCACGCCGACCTCTGCCGGACGTTCGCGATCGGCGTACCGAACGAGGATGCCGCGAGGATCCTCGAGGTGACCGGCGGCAGCGTGCTCGAGGTGCAGGCCGCGGTGCGGCCCGGCGACCCGCTCGACGTCGCTCAGCGGATCGCCGAGGAGTACGTGTTCTCGCGCTTCCCCCGCGAGCAGGTGTGGTGGGTCGGCGGCTACGCGCTCGGCATCTCGGTGCCGCCCAACTGGGTCGGCCACACGTACCTGTCGAACGACGCGTTCGAGCAGTTCACTTGGGAGCCGGGCTACGTCACCAACTACGAGAACATCCTGTTCGGCCGCGAGGGCCGGTTCACGGCGAGCTACATGGAGACGCTGCTGATGACCGAGGGCGGGATCGAGATCCTGTCCAGCCGCCCACGCGGCCTGACGGTCATCGGCTGAACAGCCCGTCCAGCTCGCCGAGCACGTCGGCGTCGAGCGAGATCAGGCCGGCCTCGGCGTTCCCCGCCGTGTGGTCGGCGTTCCGGCTGCCGGCGATCGCCGCGGTCACGCCCCGCTGCTCGAGCGCCCAGCGCAGCGCGAGCGTCGGCACCGGCACCCCCAGGCGCTGGGCGATCGGCCGCATCGCGTCGACGCGGTCGAGCGCAGCCGTCAGCGGACCCGGGTCGAACGCCCACTCCTCGCCCTCGTCACGCCACGACGCGAACGAGCCGCGCCCGCTCCGCCAGTCGTCCTCGCCGAACCCGTGCCGCGGATGCATCGCCCCGCTCAGGCGCCCGCTGGCCAGCGGCGCGTACGCCAGGTAGCCGATGCCCTGCTCGGCCAGCCAGGGCAGCAGCAGCTCGCCGTCGTCCTGCTCGAGCAGCGAGAACTCGTTCTGGACGCTGGCCACCGGGTGGATCGCATGGCACCGCTCGATCCGCGCGCAGTCGAAGTTGGAGACCCCGATGTGGCGCGCCTTGCCGGCGGCGACCACCTCGGCCATCGCGCCCCACGACTCCTCCAGCGGCACGTCGTCGTCCGGCCAGTGCACCTGGTAGAGGTCGACGTGCTCGCGGCCGAGCCGCTGCAGCGAGGCGTCGATCGCCCGCGCGATCTCGTCCGGGCGGATGCCGCTGCCCTCATCGGGCGCAACCTTGGTGAACACCAGCACGTCGTCGCGCCCAGCCAGTGCGCGGCCGACGATCCGCTCGGATACGCCGTCGCCGTACACCTCCGCGGTGTCGACCCAGCTCATCCCGGCGTCCAGCCCGGCGTGGATCGCCGCGACCACGTCGGCCTCGGAGGTGTTGGCGCCCCAGTGGTCGCCGCCCGCCTCCCAGGCCCCGTAGCCGACGACCGTAATCTCAGGCCCGTCCGCTCCCAGTCGTCTGGTCTCCATCGGAGCCGGAGAGTAGCCGCCGCTCAGGCGCGGGCGCCGGGCCCGTAGGCGAGGTGCAGCAGATCGCCCTCCGCGAACCGCTGCGGGCGCAGCGGCGAGATGTCGATCGGCGGTTCGCGGCCCGCGATCTGCGCCGCCGCGCATTCGGCGACCGCCGGTGCCAGCTTGAGGCCGTGGCCGGACATGCCCATCACCACGTACCGCTCGTCGTCGAGGAACCCGACCGCCGGGTTCCAGTCCGGCGTCGTGTCGTAGGCACCCGCCCACCCGCCGATCCGCGGCGCCCGGGCGATGCTCGGGTAACGCTCGCCCAGCGCGGCCCGGACTGCGTCCTCGTACGCCGGGTCGGGCAGGCCGTCGCAGTCGTCGCGGCGGGCATATCGCACGTCGCCGCCATAGGCGACGACCCAGGCGCCGCCCGACGCGATCGGGCGGGTGACCACGTTGGTCACGGCGTCCGACACCGTCGCCCGTACCGGCGCCTCGCCGTGTACCGAGATCTCAATCCGGCGCAGGATGACCGGGATCTCCGGCGCCATCTCGGTCGACCAGCCGCCGGCGCAGATCGCCGTCACCCGCGCATTCGGGCTGACCGCCTCGCCGACGTGCACCTCGACCCCCAGCGCCACGGCCTCGGCGAACCAGGCGAGCGCCAGCTTGCCGGCGTCGACCACGCCCGCATCCGGCTCATGGGCGGCTGCGGCGATGCCGTCCAGCGAGATCAGCGGCTCGACCTCGGCCACCCGGTCGGGCTCGAGCAGCTCGGTGTCGACGCCCACGCTGGCGCTCAGCGCGACGTTGGCCGCGCAGGCATCGCGCTGCTCGGCGCCCACCGTGAGCATGTAGCCCGTGCGGACGAAGGCGCTGGACGGGTCGGCCTGGAGCAGCTCGCAGCCGCGCTTGGCCAGCCGCACCGTGACCTCGTTCGAGTAGTGGCGGCGGATCATGCCGAACGACCGGCCGGTGTCGCCTGCGCCCGGCAGCGTGCGCTCGTGGAGCGCGACCGACAGACCCTCGCGGGCCAGGCAGCATGCCAGCGAGGTGCCGTAGAGCCCGGCTCCGATCACGGCAACGTCCCGGCGCGCCATCGGCGTAGTGTAGGTTCCTGCGCCTGATGCCGCCGACCGCCGTCGTCTTCGATTTCAACGGCACGATCTCGCACGACGAACCGCTGCTGGCGGTGCTGTTCCGCGAGATGTTCGCCGAGATCGGCATCGACGTCACCGAGTCGCTCTACTTCGAGGAGTTCGCGGGCTACTCCGATCCCGAGATCGTCGACCG
>DATLLN010000030.1:0-8572 GCA_035537835.1 Gaiellales bacterium | reverse complement strand
CTACCGCCGGGTCGCCCTGGATACCTTCTGGATCGCCAGCGCCGCCATGATCATCCAGCTGGCGATCGGGCTCCCGCTGGCCTACGTGATGGCGTTCCGCGCCGGCCGCTTCGAGCTGCCGCTGCTGCTGGCCCTGGTGCTGGCCGACGAGCTGAACCCGATCGTGCGGATCTACGCCTGGCGCCAGCTGCTGGGCCGCGAGGGGCTGATCAACGACGCGCTGCAATGGCTGCACATCACCAACGCCCCGGTGGACTGGCTGCTGTTCAGCAAGTTCGCCGTGATCGTGGTGCTCTCGACCAGCTGGCTGACGTACACCGTGATCCCGATCTACGCCGCCATGAAGGCGATCGACGGCCGGCTGTTCGAGTCGGCGGTCGACCTCGGCGCCGGCTGGTTCACCACGTTCCGCCGCGTGCTGCTGCCGCTGGCCGCGCCGGGCATCTTCGTGGCGCTGATCCTGGTCTACATCCCGCTGTTCAGCGAGTTCGCGACGCCGGCGCTGGTCGGCGGCCGCAGTGGCTACATGCTGGGCTCGCTGGCCAACAGCCTGATCCTCGAGCAGGGGGACTGGGGCGCCGGAGCGGCGCTCAACTTCCTGCTCCTGGCGGCGTCGGCGCTGGTCGCGCTGCTCGCCTACTACCTGTCCAAGCTGAACACCCTCGAAACGTAGGAGCCGAAACCGGATGCACGACCTCACCATCTCGACGATCGCCGCCCGCGAGGTGCTCGACTGCCGCGGCCTGCCCACCGTCCAGGTGGACGTCCGCCTGGCCGATGACACGCTCGGCCGCGCCGACGTGCCGGCCGGCCGCTCGACGGGCTCCAACGAGGCGTTCGAGCTGCGTGACGGCGGCGCCCGCTTCGGCGGCTTCGGCGTGCTCGGCGCCGTTGCGAACGTCAGCTCGCAGATCGGGCCGGCGCTGATCGGCGCGAGCGTCGAGTCGCAGCGCGACCTCGACCGCCGGCTGATCGAGCTCGACGGCACCGAGGACAAGTCCCGGCTGGGAGCCAACGCGCTGCTCGGCGTGTCGCTGGCGGCCGCCCGGGCCGCCGCGGCGGCCACCGGCACGCCGCTCTACCGCCACCTGAACGGCAACGGGCACGTCCTCCCCGTGCCGCTGATCAACCTGATCAACGGCGGCCGGCACGCCTCCAACGACCTCGACTTCCAGGAGTTCATCATCATGCCGGTGGGCGCCGAGAGCCTGCTGCACGCGCTGCAGATCGGCACCGAGGTCAACCTCAAGCTGGCGGACATCCTGCTCGACCGGTTCGGCAAGGTCGCGCTGAACACCGGCGACGAGGGCGGCTTCGCACCGCCCATGTCGAGCCCTCATGAGGCGCTCGAGTTCCTCCACGAGGCGGTCCGCGCATCCGGCTACGAGGAGCTGATCGTCTACGGGCCTGGACTGCGCCGCGACGCACCTCTACGACCCGGCGACCGACACGTACACGGTGGCCGGCGAGCGCTACGACCGGGCGGGCATGATCGGGCTCTACCAGGAGCTGATCCAGCGCTTCGGCATCGTCACGATCGAGGATCCGCTGACCGAGGAGGACTTCGAGGGCTTCGCCGAGCTGACCGAGGCGAGCGGCATCCAGATCGTCGGCGACGACCTGTTCGTGACCAACCCGCGCCGGCTGGCCCAGGGCGTCGAGATGGGCGCGGCCAACTCGCTGCTCTGGAAGGTCAACCAGATCGGCACGCTGTCCGAGGCGCTGGACGCCGCGGAACTGGCCCACCGCAGCGGCTACACCGTGGTCGTCTCCGAGCGCTCCGGCGAGACCGAGGACCCGATCATCGCCGACCTGGTGGTCGCCCTGAACGCCGGCCAGATCAAGACCGGCGCGCCGGTGCGCGGTGAGCGGACGGCCAAGTACAACCGCCTGATCCAGATCGAGGAGGAGCTCGGCTCCACCAGCGCGTACGCCGGCCGGTCGGTCGTGCGCTCCCCGCGGGTGGCTGCGTGACGACAACCCGCCGCACCCAGGTGCGCAACCGCGAGGCCCTGCTGGCGCTGGGCCTTCCCGACCTCCGCACGGCGGTGCTCGACGTCCTCGAGGCGGGCCTCGAGGCCAGCGATCCCGCGCTGGCGGTCGACCGCCGGCTGTCGTTCGACGGGGCGGTGCTGACCGCCGACGGCCGTCCGCATCCGATCGCCGGCAGGAGCGTGATGGTGCTCGGCGCCGGCAAGGCCAGCCTGCGCATCGCCGTCGCGCTGGAGGCGATGCTGGGCGACTGCATCGACGCCGGACTGGTCGTCGTCCCCCGCGGGCAGGGCGGCCGCCTGGACAGGATCGAGGTGATCGAGGCCGACCATCCGCTGCCCAGCCCCGACAGCGTGACCGCCGCCCGCCGGCTGATGGCGCTGGCCGGCACGGCCCGGCCGGGCGACCTCGTGATCTGCTGCTTCACCGGCGGCAGCTCGGCGCTCGCCAGCCTCCCGCCCGCCGGCATCGACCACCAGCAGAAAAACACCCTCCACCGCCTGCTGCTGCAGAGCGGCGCGTCGATCGCCGAGGTGAACTGCGTCCGAAAGCACGTGTCGAGCTTCAAGGGCGGGCGCCGCGCGGTCGCGATGGGTGGCGCGCCGATCCTCAACCTGACCGTGTCGGACGTCGCCGGCGACCCGCTGGACGCGATCACCGACCCCACCGTTCCCGATACGACCTCAGTCGCCGACGCGATCGCCGTGCTCGAGCGCCACGACCTGTGGAACGCCGTGCCGGGGCCGGTGCGCACGCACCTGTCCGACGCCGCCCGGGCGGAGTCGCCGTCGCTGGACAGCGCGGACATCGATACGCTGATGCTGGTCAGCGGCGAGCTCGCCTGCCGGGCGATGGCCGACCGCGCGACGCAGCGCGGCTACAGCCCGGTGGTGCTCTCGACCAGCATCGAGGGCGAGAGCCGTGAGGTCGGCGCGACGCTGGTGTCCCTGGCCCGCGAGTCGCACACCCGCGGCCGGCCCTTCCCTCCGCCGTGCATGCTGGTCGGCTGCGGCGGCGAGACCACCGTCACGGTGACCAACGGCGCCCGCTTCGGCGCGGGCGGCCCCAACCAGGAGGCCGCGATCGGTGCGGCGCTGAGGCTGAAGCCGGGCGAGCGGATCGTCGCGGCGTTCGTCGACACGGACGGGCTGGACGGCGGGACGGACGCCGCCGGCGCGATGGTCGACGGCACGACCGCCGCACGCGCGTCCGCCGCCGGTGTCGACCTGCGGGCGGCGACCCTCGGCCACACCTCGCGGCATGCGCTGCAGCAGGTCGGCGAGCTGCTGGTCACCGGCCCCACCGGCACCAACGTCAACGATATGTTCGCGATCGCCGTCGACCTTGCGGAGGAATCATGAGCGCAGACGACCGCACGGGCGAGATCGTCCTCGAGCACGTGTCCAAGAGCTTCGGCTCGGTCGTGGCGGTGGACGACGTCGCCTTCACCATCCCCGGAGGCTCGTTCTTCTCGATGCTCGGCCCCAGCGGCTGCGGCAAGACGACGACGCTGCGCATGATCGCCGGCTTCGAGGAGCCCGACGCCGGCCGCGTCCTGCTCCAGGGCGACGACATCACCTGGGTGCCGCCCGCCAAGCGACACGTCAACATGGTGTTCCAGGCGTACGGCCTGTTCCCGCACATGACGGTGACGGAGAACATCGAGTTCGGGCTGCGGATCAAGCGGCTGCCGAAGGACGAGATCCGCCGGCGGGTGGCCGCGATGCTGGGCATCGTCCGGCTGGAGGGCATGGAGAAGCGGCGTCCCGCGCAGCTCTCCGGCGGCCAGCAGCAGCGCGTCGCGCTGGCCCGTGCGCTGGTCAACCAGCCCGCGGCGCTGCTGCTCGACGAGCCGCTGGGCGCGCTCGACCTGAAGCTGCGCAAGGAGATGCAGCTGGAGCTGAAGCGGCTGCAGTCCGAGACCGGCACCACGTTCGTGTACGTCACGCACGACCAGGAGGAAGCGCTGACCATGAGCGACTGGATCGCCGTGATGAACGGCGGCGTGGTCGAGCAGCTGGCGCCGCCTCGTGAGCTCTACGAGCGGCCCGCGACGACGTTCGTGGCCGGGTTCATCGGCACCTCGAACCTGCTCACGCTGCGGGTCGACGAGCGCGACGGAGACCTGGCCGCAATGCGCCTCGGTGATGGCGAGCGGATCCTCGCCCGCTGCGATCTGCCGGCCGGCGCCACCACGCAGATCACGGTGCGCCCCGAGAAGATCAAGCTCGGCGACGAGGGCCACTGGAACAACGGCGCATGCGAGGTCACCGCGACCGTGGCGGACGTCGTCTACCTGGGGTCGATCACGCAGATCTCGGTCGACCTGCTGACAGGGGAGCGGCTGGTGGTCGACCGGCTGAACGACGACAGCTCGGCCGCCGACCCGGCCCGCGGCCAGCGGGTGACGCTGCACTGGGCGCCCGAACACAGCTTCGTGATCGGCGGCGGCGCGTCCGTCGAGCGATCGCCACAGCAGATCGAGGCGTGATGCTCCCAGTCGACCGCGACGCGCCGCGGATGATCTGCGAGCCCCCGGGTCCGGAGAGCCGGCGGCTGCTCGACGAGGCCGCTCCCCATCTCTACCCTGGGCTGCTGCACGGCTGGGCCCCTCTGGTCATGGCGGCCAAGCGCGGCTACACGGTTGAGGACGTCGACGGCAACGTGTACCTCGACCTGATCTCGGCCTCCGCGTCGGTGCCGGCCGGCGCTGCGCGCGGCGACCTGATCGACCCGGTGGTCGAGGCGATGCGCCGGTACGGCAACGAGGACAGCCACTCCATGCCGTGCCCCGAGCTGCTCGAGCTGGCGGGCCGGCTGCTGGACATCGCGCCGCCGGGCATCACCCGGGTCGACCTCGCGCTGAACGGCACCGAGGCGATCGAGACCGCGCTCAAGCTGATGCGCCGGGCGACCGGCCGGGCGATGGTGATCGGCTTCTTCTCCTCGTACCACGGCGAGTCGTCGGCCACCGCGGCGCTGGGCGCCGAGAGCAACGACATCAGCCGAGGCATCCGGCCGCTGACCGCTGGCTTCGTGCACGTCCCCTACCCGCACGCCTACCGCTCGCCGCTGGCTCCGCCCCGGCCGGGCGGCAGCGGCGACGCGACGGTCGACTACATCCGCGATCACCTGCTCTTCCACGCGGTCGACCCGGCCGAGGACGCGGGCGTGGTGATCGAGCCGGTCGCGGGCTCGGGCGGCGTCCTCGTGCCGCCGGACAGCTTCTGGCCGGCGCTGCGCGCGCTCTGCGACGAGCACGGCTGGCTGCTCTGCGCCGACGAGGTGAAGACCGGATTCGGCCGCACCGGACACATGCTGGCGGTCGAGCGCTGGGACGTCAGGCCGGACCTCGTGTGCCTGGGCAAGGCGATGGGCGGCGGTGTGATGCCGATCGGCGCCGTGATGGGCACCGAGCGGGCGATGGGCGGGTTCGACGACGTCCCCACCGGCAGCACCTGGTCGTGGCTTCCGGCGGCGTGCGCCGCGACACTGGCGACGCTCGACCTGTACCGTCGCGAGCCGATCCTCGAGAACGTGCGCGCGCTGGAGCAGGTCGGGCTGCGCCGCATGGGCGAGCTTGCCGACAGCTTCGATACCGTCGGCGACGTGCGGGTCATCGGCTGCTTCCAGGCGATCGAGCTGGTGCGCGACCGCACCACCAGGGAGCGGGCTCCCGACCTCCAGCATGCGCTGGCCGTCGAGTGCCTGCGCCACGGCGTGCTCGCCGACTCCAGCAGCACGTCGTACAACATCCAGCCGTCGCTGGCCATGCCGCCGGAGGCGCTGGAGGCCGCCTACGACATCATCGCGGCCGCCATGGAGACGGTGCTCGCTACCTGACCGTGCCGCGCTGCGACCGCGCGTAGCGGCGCGTCGCGCTCTCGTCCACGAACATCACGACCGGGCCGTGGACGATCAGCCCGTCCGGCGCACGCTCGCGGAGGAGCTGCGGCAGGAAGTCGTTGGCCAGCCAGTCGCGGCCGTAGGCGACCGCGCAGACGGCGCTCAGGCGGATCAGGTCGTCGTCTAGCCGCTCGGAGTCGTCGACCCGGGGACGGCTGACGAACCGGGTCGGTCCGACCGGCACGATCGCCGCCACGTCGTCCACCAGCTCACGTCCGGCGGCCTCATCATTGACGAACAGCTCGACCTCGACGTCCCGCACGCCGCGGGGCAACGCCCGCGTGGCCAGGATCTGGGAGTTGTGGACGCGCAGCGTCTCGCCGGTGACCGCCCGCAGCTTGGTCGACCGCAGCGACACCTCCTCGACAACGCCGGTCAGGTCGAGCGGCTCGACGGTAATCGTGTCGCCGACCTCGAACCAGCCCTCGAAGAACATGAACGTGCCGGCCATGATGTCGGTCAGGAACCGCTGTGCCGCGAAGCCGACGATGATGATCAGCAGCGATGCGCTGGCGATCGCAGCGGACTTGCCCGGGCCGATGATCTGGGTCAGGGCGACTAGCACCGCGATCGTGAAGATCAGGTACCGGACGGTCGTTCCGACCAGCGACACGGTCGTGTCGTGGCGCTTGATCGAGCGCAGGGCCGCCGTGTCCGCGAGGTCGCCGTCGGACGGCAGCCGGCGCCGCTCGATCTTCATCGCCAGCCGGTTGATCAGCACCCGCGAGAGCTTGACCAGCAGCCACGCGACGACGAACGCCAGGATCGGGAAGAGCACCCTGCGCCAGTTGTCTGTGATGTCTACCTGGGCTGCGAACACGAACCGGCACCGTACAGCTCGAGGCTAGGAATCGCGACGGTCCAGCTGATCGGCGAGCGCCTTCGGCGCGCGCCTGAGCCACGCCTCCGTCAGCAGCTGTTCGACCCTGGCCGGGTCGGCTGCCGCCAGGTCGACCTTCACGCCGACCAGCCGCTTGCCCCACCACAACTCGCCGAAGAGGTTCGCGTCCTCGAACACGGCGGCCCGCGCCTCCGGCTCGTCGAGCAGCACGTTGCACGAGTCCGCGCCAGGCAGCGCCGTGGTGAAGATCTTGCCCCGCACGCGGAATGACGTGCGCTCGTGGTGCGGCGCCTCGATGGTCTCGGGCAGCGAGAGCGCGAAGCTGCGGACGTCGTCCAGCGTCACCCGAGGTACTCGTCCAGGCGCGCCAGGGCCTCGGGCATGTTGTGGCGGCCGAAGCCGACCCGGACGTGCTGGGGCTCGTCGTAGACGGCTCCCGGCAGCAGCAGCACGCCGGCGGAGGCGACCAGCGAGGCGCACAGCTGCTCGACATCGACGTCGCCGGCGAGCCGCGGAAAACCGATCGGCCCGGCCGATGGGCGCACCCACGCGAACAGGTCGTCGCGGCGCTCGAAGAAGTCGTCCAGCAGCTCCAGGTTGCCGCGAACGATCTCCAGGTTGCGGTCGAGCAGCGTCCGCCGGTTGCGCAGCGCGATCGTGCTCAGCAGCTCGCTGGGCGCGCTCGAGCAGATCGTCGTGTAGTGCTTGAGGTCGAGCACCGGCTCGAGCAGCGCGCGGTCGCGCGACGCGAGCCATCCCAGCCGCAGGCCGGGCAGGCCGAGGCTCTTGGACATGCTGCCCAGTGACACCGCGCGCTCGTACGCCTCACAGGCGGCGGGCAGCCGTAGCTCCGGCTCGTGCTCCAGGTCGCGGTACACCTCGTCGCAGAACAGCACCGCCCCGCAGCCGCGGGCGATCTCGATCACGCCGGCCAGCTCGTGGTGCGTCAGGTGGCTGCCGGTCGGGTTGTGCGGCGTGTTCACGTAGATCAGGCGCGTGGCCGCCCGCACCAGGCGGGCCAGCTCGTCGAGGTCGTACGCCCAGCCGTCGTCGTGGCGGCGCCGCCACTCGCTGACCTCCGCCCCGGTGCTCCGCGACAGCTCGAGCGCCGACTCGTAGCACGGCGTCTCGACGACGGCGTGGTCGCCCGGCCGCAGCAGCGCGTGGCAGCCGAGGAAGATCCCCTCCTCGGCGCAGGAGGTGACCAGCACGTCGTCGGGCCCGAGGCCGTCGTAGCCGGCGGCGAGCTCGGCGCGCAGCGCCGGCGCGCCCGGCGACTCGGTGTACCCGCACCACAGCTCGCGAAGCGCATCCTGGGCGCCGGGCTCGAGCTCGAGCAGCTCGCCGACCGTACGTGACTCGCAGTCGCTGCTCGACAGCATGTACCGGGCGGTGAACTCGTGCTCGGCGTAGTACTGCTCGATCCGGAACGGCCTCAGCTCGATCGATCCCAACCCTAACCATCTGGTGCGGGCGAGATCACAGATCCGATGGAACCGATCAGCGATCCGTGGCGAACCTCCTACACGGCCACATCGGCCGATCACACGAACGCTTATCGACTTCACGTCGAAAGGACACGAATTCATGCAGAAGATCCCTCTGATCGTTGCCGCACTTGCAGCGGGCGTCGTGCTCGCGGCCGGTTGCGGCTCCTCCGGATCGAGCGGAAGCTCGGCCATGTCGTCGATGATGTCGAACTCGGACATGGCCGCCATGGGTGGCAACGTCGCGGTGACCTCACCGGCCGCCGACCTCCAGGTCACGCTCGACCAGCTGCTCGGTGAGCACGCGCTGTTGGCCGTGTCGGCGACGCAGAAGGGCTACTGTCTC